>JAGNMH010000399.1 GCA_017991275.1 Acidobacteriota bacterium | reverse complement strand
GCCTGGTCGGGTCAAAAAGTTTGGGCAGGATCAAATTGATCGCGGCTTGACTGACATCGCAGTTCGCCGATTCAATCGCAAAATTGACAAACTTAGTGAATAGATTGATTATCATAGCCGATAGCCGGAGCGTGAAAATAACGGATCAGAAAGTACGTTTAAGCTCCTTTCTTTCATTCAAAATAAACGGGTTTTATAAATTATTTCCAGGCAGGTGAATAAATAATGAGCACTGGGGAGCCTCGCACAATTAACGAGCTGTTCAGTCAGGCAGTTGAGTGTCGTTCTGAGCGCGTGTTGATGAGTTTCAAACGCGAGAAGAAATGGCAGGACATTACTGGCGCTCAATTGGGCGAGCGTGTGCGCAAAGTCGCGCTTGGTTTGCACAATCTGGGGGTTCGCCATGGGGATCGTGTTGCCTTACTGGCTGAAAGCAGCCCGGTTTGGAGTATTACTGATTACGCTATTCTCGCTAACGGCGCCATCAACGTGCCGATTTATCCTACTCAGGCAGTGGAGCAGGTCGCCTTTATTCTCCGCAACAGTGGCGCGCGTTTCCTGTTTGTCGGAAGCGATAAGCTAATGCGCCGAATCCAGCCGGCCCTGGATTCGCTCAAGAAAAACGAGCGTCCCAAAGTCGTTTTTTTCGAATCATCCAAGGAAAAAAACGACGATCAGATGATGCTTGAGGATTTGGAAAAGATAGGCGCAGATGAGCAGTCTAAAAATCCGCAGCTTTACAAAGAGATTACCGCCGGTTCAATGCCGGAAGACATTGCGACGATCATTTATACTTCTGGCACTACCGGCGAGCCAAAGGGAGTTGTGCTGACTCATCGCAATTTGGTGTCGAACGCGCAGCAATCAGGCAAGGTTTTCGACATTACAGACAAGGACCTTGCTCTTAGCTTCTTGCCGCTGTCCCACGTTTTTGAGCGGACGGTGCTATACATTTATCTGAGTTTCGGGGTTCATATTTGTTTTGCTCGCGGTGTTGAGACAGTTGCTGAAGACATCAAGGAAATTCGCCCCACCATTGTTACCGCCGTACCCAGGTTGTTTGAGCGAATTTACTCCACCATCAACAAACGAGCAGCCGACGCAACCCCGATGCAGCAGAAAATCTTCAATCGGGCAGTGGAAGTTGGCAGGCAAGTGGCAGTTTTGAGAGACAAGCGCCAACATGTTCCACTTCGCTTGTCTCTGGAATTAAAGGTTTTGGACAAGCTGGTTTTCACCAAATGGCGTGAAGCAGTCGGTGGGCGCATTCGCTTTTTTGTCGCCGGCGGCGCGGCTCTATCGCCGGAGTTGGCCTACATTTTCGCAGGCGCTGGAATCCCTATTCTTCAGGGGTATGGGTTGACTGAAACCTCGCCAGTTGTGTCGTTCAACCGTCCTGCCGACAATCGGATTGGAACCATTGGGCCGCCGATTCCCGGTGTTAAAGTCAGGATTGCCGAAGACGGGGAGATTTTGGTGCAGGGCGAAAACGTCATGCAGGGGTATTACGGTCTGGCCGAAGAGACAGAGCGTTCGTTGCAACGTTATGAAGACGGCGTCTGGTTTCACACCGGCGATATCGGAACGATTGACGAAGAAGGTTATATTCGTATTACCGATCGCAAGAAAGATTTGATGAAGACAAGTCTTGGCAAATACATTGCGCCGCAGCCGATTGAAAATATGATTCGCACAATTCCGATGGTTGAACAGGCCATTGTCATAGGCAACGCTAGAAAATTTGCCACGGCTTTGATAGTTCCGGCTTTCGATTCGCTTAAGGCTTACGCCAAATCCCTGGGCATCGAAATCAAGGATTTGAAGGGGCTGGCTAAGCATCCTCGCATTCTTGAGTACTTCAAAAAGAAGGTTGATGAAGTCACTAAAGATTTGGCGCCCCACGAAAAGATAAAAAAGATCGCGTTGCTGGATCAGGAATTTTCAGTCGAGGGTGGCGAACTGACTCCTACACTTAAAGTGCGGCGGAAGTTTGTCGAAGATAAGCACCGCGAAGTGATTGATTCACTTTACCCGAAGTTTGAGGCGGAAGTTTAAGGCGCAGCCAACGACAGTTTGAGTCGGATTTTTGTTTGTGCAGATCAAAACGAAGCACGGGGAATCGTAGCAGAAAAGATTCTTCGTGCTTCTTCGCATTGAGAGAAGTTGCTTATGCAGGAACGTCCGGGCCGACAACCAATCTTTGTCGAATTGATAAAAAGCTTGATGCCAATTACTCCGATGGGCTGGGCAATGTTTGTCGGGATAATCGTCTGGTTTGTGAATTGGGTCTTGTCTGATTCTTTGACGATTGGGGGAAGTCGCGCTCTCAAATTGTTCTTTGATATAGCTTCAGCCTTGGCGGTTATTCCGCTGATCTATTTTTCTATAAGTGGGGCGCGATGGGTAACCCAGCACCTCCTTTGGCGGTTACGGCGGCGGTTGATTGTCACTTACCTGCTGATTGGCGGATTACCATTGTTATTGTTGTTGTTGCTGGTTGTGCTGATAGGTTGGGTGGTCGTGATGCAATCCAGCGCCGGCCTGGTTGATAAACAGATAGAAGGTTATCTGGAGCAATCTCACAACTCGGCTCTGGCTATCAGCAATGATTTGGCTGAAATCGCCGAGGGTCGCTGGCAGTCGGAGCAAATGCGGCGACGTTTACAGGAGCGGGCGAATTTTCTTGCGCCAATCTTTCCGAATGTCACATTGAGGCTAAAGGAAACTGGCGGCGTTGACGTTTCAGTCAAAGGAATTTCGTCTGAAGGGAACCAGTTGCCAAATAATTTTGAAGTCTCCGATATTATCTCGCCGGATTGGTTGCAGGCTTCTGAGTTTCACGGATTGGTCTTAGAGGAAAACCCGGCGGGCGAACGCAAAGTCTTTGCGCGTCATATCGTCAAGCTTAGACGGCCTTCACAGACTTTTTTTCAGCTCAGCTATCCGATTGGAGAGGCCTTGTGTGAGCACATGAAACACACCACCGATTTGATCGTTTTGCCCGGTCAGGCGCTTACTCCGTTGATGCTGACGCCGTCCGGCGCAAAGGTGGACGAGGAGGAGCAGCTTGCAATTAAAAAGCCGGAAGAAGTGATCTCCATTCCAACAGGAGTGCCTATCTTTAAGAAGGTTGCCGATTGGCGGACAGGTGTTGAACGCGAGCGGGATATTTTGATGGTTGACTCCTCATTCCTTTCGCCGGGTAGTATTTTGCTCAGGGTTCAACAATTCAAAACAGGGACTATTTTTGGCAACATCATCTTTGTCGTGATTGCAACGCTGGCAGTAATCATTTTTGTGATTGCTCTGTCTGCGGTTATTTCAGCATTTTTCCTGACGCGCTCAATCACAGGCGCGGTGCATTATCTTTACGAAGGCACTCAGCGTGTTGAAGGTGGGGACTTCGATCACGAAATCGAAATCACTGGTCGGGACCAATTAGCCACGCTTAGCAGTTCCTTCAATCAGATGACACGCTCTATCCGTGACTTGCTACGTGTTTCGGCTGAAAAGCAACGGCTGGATCAGGAGATGAAAATCGCGTCTCAAGTTCAAGCCAGGCTATTTCCGCGCTCAACTCCCAAAACAGCTTTGCTGGATTTTGCCCCGGGCATCTGTATTCCCGCGCGTTCGGTTAGTGGCGATTACTATGATTTTCTGGAAGTCTCGCCCGAAGTCATCGGGGTTGTCGTGGCAGATGTTTGCGGCAAGGGCGTTTCAGCCGCTTTGATGATGGCCAATCTGCAGGCCAATTTGCGCGGACGGGTTCAGGCTTATCACGACGCTTATGATTACAAGCTTGGTTTGGCTGCTACCGCGATTGAACCGCAACCGCATCACGTCCGACGCATCGTACATCAAGTCAATCAGCAGGTTACGGCTTCGATGCTGGATTCCAGCTTCATCACCTTCTTTTATGCGGAAATTGATCAACGGCATTCAACATTGCGCTACACAAATGCCGGTCATAATCCTCCGCTGCTATTACGGGCAGGTGATGACGGACAAAAAAGAATAGAGAAACTGGATCAGGGCGGAACAGTACTGGGTTTATTTTTGGATGCTGAGTACGAAGACGCCGAATTACAGCTTATCAGCGGCGACGTGCTGGCTGCTTTTACGGACGGTCTGATCGAAGCTCGCAGCCCGCAAGGCGAAGAATTTGGAGAAGAGCGGGTTATTGAATCGTTAATTGCAAACGCTGAGCTGTCTGCGTCGGAAATCGAAAAGTGCATTCTGTTATCGGTTAAAGAGTGGACAAATGATTCTGAGCAGGAAGACGACCTGACACTCGTTATCTTAAAAGTTAAGTGATTGTCTGTCTGATCTAGATTCTTTAACCATTGCCGGGCATTGTTGGCGTAAGTAACTGAGCTTACAAATTTTGTGGAACTTTGGCTCCCAGATGGCGTTACAAGCGCCTGTGAACGAGAAGGCATCGGACACGCCAAAGTAGTAATCAATCAATTTCAGAAAGATGTATCAGATGTTCAGACTGTTTGAAAAAGCAGGTCGCGTTGCTCTATCACTGAAGTGTGCAGCGTTGGCGCTGCTGTTTTGTGTGATTACTCTTTTTGCCGTCGAAGCTCCGGCGCAATCAGTTGCTGCGAGCGTTATTCAATCAAACCAGAAATCCGACACATCAAGCATCGCGACGCCCACAAAAGGCAGCGGGGGAATGCTTGGTGTTTATGTCGGCGACATCAATGAGGCGCGAGCTAAAGAACTGAAACTGGCTGAAGCTCGTGGTGCAGTGATTGGTAAGGTGGAGGAAGGCAGTCCGGCTGCAAAGGCGGGGTTGCAGGAGCACGATGTCATTCTGGCGTTTGACGACCGTCAAATTTACAACCCATCCCAACTTTACAGATTCCTGACTGAAACTCCGGCTGGTGTTGTTGTAACGCTTGGAATCAGTCGAGGCGGGGCTTCGCAAAGCCTGCGAGTAACGCTGGGGCAGAATCGTGCCGGACAACGCGGCCAGAGAGAAAATGTATACGCCACTGCTGACGCTCATCTGGCCGCAGCCAATGAGCGAGTTAAGGAAGCTGAAGAGGCAAGGCAGCGCGGAGATTTGAAAGAAGCCGCTCAATTGGAAGTCGAGGCTAGAGACTTTCGTAAGCTTGCGGACGAAAGCCGCAGTTCTGTTGACAAGGATATTAGTGAAGGAAGGCTTCAACCTGCGCTTTCCTCTAAGCGCTTGAATAATAACGTTGCCGCCGCGCGTTACCAGCTTGGAGTCAGGGTGGCTCCGTTGAATGAACAGTTGGCAGCATTTTTCAACGTGCGGAACGGCGTTTTGGTCAATGAAGTCCGTGTTGGCGGAGTGGCCGAAATCGCCGGCGTCAAGGCAGGTGATTGCATTGTGGCGGTTAACGATGAACGAGTTGGGACGCTGGCGGATTTGAATAATTTGGTAGATAGAGCAAATGACAAAGGTTCCACGGCCACGTTGAGCATTGTCCGTGATCGCAAGGAACTTGCCGTCGAAGTGAAGTTCGGCTCGAAATCCGGTCAGCAATAGATTTTATCAATTGTGTGTGTTTGGTGTTCAGGGTGAGGTGTCCGAATATTTTCGGACCCGAATTTTAGAGGAGGCAATTTAGCCTCCTCTTTTTTTTGGTGCGCCCGGCAGGGCGCATTCACTTGGAGGTGAAAGTCCTCTACGGCCCCGGCAGGGGGAATCGTTAGCCGGACGGCAAGGG
>JAGNMH010000398.1 GCA_017991275.1 Acidobacteriota bacterium | reverse complement strand
TGGTCGGAGTTTTTTATGCTCGGCGGCAGAAAAACACGAACGATTACTTTCGCGGTGGCCAGCGCATCACCTGGTGGGCGGCAGGCATAGCCATTTTCGGCACTCAACTCAGTACGCTGACGTTCATGGCCGTTCCGGCCAAAAGTTACGCCACAGACTGGACGTTTATGCTGGCCAATTCCGCCACACTGTTGATTGCGCCTGTCATTGTTTCTTTTTACCTGCCGTTTTTTCGACGGCTGGACATCACCAGCGCCTACGAATATCTGGAGCGACGCTTCAATCTGGCTGTGCGCTTGTTCGGCAGCGCGTCGTTTGTGTTGATGCAAACAGCCAGAATGGCGATTGTGCTTTACCTGCCTGCCTTGGCGCTGTCGGTTGTCAGCGATCTGAACATTTACGTTTGCATAGTGACGATGGGCTTGCTCAGCACGATTTACACCATGCTGGGCGGAGCCGAAGCCGTAACCTGGACTGAAGTCCTGCAATTTTTTGTGCTGATCGGAGCGGCGTTGACCGCGCTGGCATTGGCGCTGGCAGGTTCGGGCGAAGGCGTAGGCGCGGCGTGGTCGTTGGCTTTGGCCGACGGCAAGTTGCACACATTCGATTGGCGATTCGATTACACGACGGCCACCGTCTGGGTTGTGCTTGGCGGCAATCTTTTCGCCGTGCTCATTCCTTACACCTCAGACCAGGCGGTGATTCAGCGTTACCTGACGACTCCAACTGAAAAAGAAGCGGCGCGTGCCATTTGGCTGAACGCGCTGTTTGCGATTCCTTCAACCCTGCTGTTCTTCAGCATTGGTACGGCGCTTTACGTTTTCTACAAACAGCAGCCGCAAATGCTGAACACTTCAATACCCAATGACGCAATCTTCCCGTGGTTTATCGTCAGCCAAATGCCTGTCGGATTGTCGGGGTTGGTCATCGCCGGATTGTTTGCCGCTGGACAATCCGGCTCGCAATCCAGCATTGCAACTGCTTTGGTGACAGACTTTTACCGTCGCTTCAACCCTGCGGCCAGTGAAAGCGGCTGCGTCAGTCTGGCGCGCTGGTTGACGCTGCTGCTTGGCGTCGTAGGTGTTGGCGCAGCGATGTTGATGGCAACTTTCGACATTCGTTCGCTGTGGGATGTGTTTTTGCAGGCGCTTGGATTGTTCGGCGGCGCGTTGGCAGGAGTTTTTGCTCTTGGCATTTTTACTCGCAAAGCACACGGCACGGGCGCGCTGGTGGGAGTCACAACCAGCGCCGTAGTCCTTTTTTGCGTGCAGCGTTTTACTTCGCTGCATTTTCTGCTTTACGCGATGGTCGGCATCGTCACCTGTTTCGCCGTCGGCTATGCCGCCAGCCTGCTGCTGCCGACCAGAAACCGAAACCTTGACGGATTGACGATCTTTTCGGGCGACTAACAGCTTCAAAAATCGGCGCTACCACAATTTGTGTAGGCAGTAGCTCCAGAGGAGCGACCTGTTTATAGAAATGAAGCGCTCCCAAGCTCCGTTAGGAGCGACCTATGCCATAGGTCGCTCCTAACGGAGCTTGGGGAAACTGGATGCCACAGCTATAAACAGCTCGCTCCTAACGGAGCTGGCCATTTTGTCTACTCCGGTAGTGCTCCAAAATCACCATTTCCGCCATTTCCAACCAGCAATTTGTCGCCCCAACCGCCATTTTTAGGTGGTCTTAAAATTTTTCATCAAAGTTCTTGACAGTTTAACGCTCAAGTTTTATCTTGCGCCCGTGCTCAGGAAGTGCTTCTGAGTAACAAAGAGAAGGAATCAACAGGAGAAGGGAGGGAGAAAATCTCCCCGAAGTAATTTAAGGAGATAAAAAAATGACTACAGCAAATTGTGGAGTTGTAAGACGCGACCCAGTGTTTACCGCCGACCTGCGCGGTATTCAGGACGAATTCAGCCGGATTTTCGCTGGCGGTTTGCCACGGATTTTCGGCGGCGAAGAAGTCTTCACCGGCAAATGGAGTCCGAATGTAGACATCTTTGAAAACGAAAACTCGATTGTGCTGGAAGCCGACCTGCCCGGAATTAAGGCTGGCGATTTCAACCTTTCAATCGAAAATTATCGCCTGACTCTGACCGGCGAGCGCAAGTTCAACAAAGAAGAAAAAGGCGAGAATTGGCATAGAGTCGAAAGAAATTACGGTTCATTCACTCGCACTTTCACTCTGCCGAACACGGTCAACGTTGAAGACGTCAAGGCCGAATTCAAAGACGGCGTGCTGCACGTCACCTTGCCGAAACGCGAGGAAGTGAAAGCCCGCAATATCAACGTGACAATCAAAACTGAGCCGAACGGTTCAGCGAGCTAAAAAGTAATGTGAAGGCTAGCGATTAACACAACGGGCTTCGGACTTCTTAGGGTCCGAAGCCCAAGCTTTATCGGCCAGAAAATTCAGACAGGATTTACAGGATTCACAAGATGGCCGAGGCAAGCAGACCAATCTTGAAAATCCTGTCCATTTGATTGAGAGGTAAAGATGAATCTGAACAAGTTCACACTTAAAGCGCAGGAAGCGATTGAATCTGGCGTAGCTCTGGCTGAAAAGCAGAATCATCAGCAGGTCGAACCCGAACACATTCTGACAGCAATGATCGAACAACCCGAAGGCGTGACCCGCCCGATTCTTGGCAAGATAGGCGCCAATGTTCAGGTCGTTTTGTCCGAAGTTGAAGCGGCAATCAAAAAATTTCCTTCTGTAAGCGGATTCGGCCAAAAGTTTTACGGCACTCGCGCGACCGAAGCTTTCAGCAAAGCGCAGAAAGACGCCGACAAGCTGAAAGACGAGTACATTTCCACCGAGCACCTGTTGCTGGCTTTGGCCGATGACAAACAGGACGCCGGAAAGATTCTGCGCGCGCACGGGATCAGCCGCGACGCGCTGTTGAAAGTTATTCAGCAGATGCGCGCCGGAGCCAAGGTCACCAGCCAGAACGCCGAAGAAAGCTACCAGGCATTGTCAAAATACTCGCGCGACCTGACCGAACTTGCGCGGCAAGGCAAGCTTGATCCGGTCATCGGACGCGATGACGAAATCCGTCGGACGATCCAAGTCCTGTCGCGGCGAACCAAAAACAACCCGGTCATTATCGGCGAACCCGGTGTAGGCAAAACCGCCATTGTCGAAGGCCTGGCGCAGCGAATTGTCTCTGGCGACGTGCCGGAAACCCTGAAGAACAAACGACTTGTGGGGCTGGATTTGGGCGCGATGCTGGCCGGAGCCAAATATCGCGGCGAGTTTGAAGAGCGGCTGAAAGCCGTGTTGCGCGAAATCGAAAAAGCCGAAGGCCACATCATCGTCTTTATTGACGAGCTTCACACACTGGTTGGAGCCGGCGCTTCGGAAGGCGCGGTGGATGCTTCAAACATGCTCAAACCTGCGCTGGCTCGCGGTGAACTGCGTTGCGTCGGAGCCACGACCCTGAACGAGTACCAGAAATACATTGAGAAAGATAAAGCACTTGAGCGTCGGTTCCAGCAGGTTTATGCGGGAGAACCAACCGTCGAAGACACCATCGCCATATTGCGGGGGCTGAAAGACAAATACGAAACTCATCACGGTGTGCGAATCAAAGACTCTGCGATTGTCGCCGCGGCGACGCTTTCAAATCGTTACATTACAGATAGATTTTTGCCGGACAAAGCCATTGATCTGGTGGACGAAGCAGCCTCAAAACTGCGAATCGAGATTGATTCCCTTCCAACTGAAATTGACGAAGTCGAACGCGAAACCATCCAACGCGAAATCGAACGTCAGGCTCTGTTGCGCGAAGAAGACGCCATCTCGAAAGAGCGTCTAGCCAAAGTCGAAAAGGAAATTGCCGACCTGAAAGAAAAGTCCGGCGCGATGAAAGCCAAATGGCAATCAGAAAAAGAAGTTATCGAACGCATTCGCTCTGCGAAAGAGAAAATGGAGGCTTTGAAAGTCGAAGCCGAACAGTTAGAGCGCGCGGGCAATTACGAAAAGGTGGCGGAAATTCGCTACGGCAAAATGGTCGAGTTGCAGAATCAGTACAACACCGATCACGCCAAGCTGGAAGAGTTGCAAAAATCCGGTCTGACTTTGAAAGAAGAAGTCACTGAAGAAGACATCGCAGAAGTCGTGGCGCGTTGGACTGGCGTGCCTGTTTCGAAAATGCTGGAAGGCGAAGTTCAAAAACTGATCAACATGGAAGATCGGTTAAGCCTGCGCGTCATCGGCCAGAACGATGCTCTGGTGGCGGTGTCGAACGCTGTTCGCCGCGCTCGCGCAGGGTTGCAAGACCCCAAACGCCCAATCGGTTCGTTTATCTTTCTTGGTCCAACCGGCGTAGGCAAAACCGAAACCGCCCGCGCGTTGGCCGAATTCATGTTTGACGATGAACACGCCATGGTTCGGCTGGATATGTCGGAGTTTATGGAAAAGCATTCGGTCGCCAGGTTGATCGGCGCGCCTCCGGGTTACATAGGTTACGACGAGGGCGGACAGTTGACCGAGGCCGTGCGCCGTCGGCCTTACTCTGTGGTGCTGTTCGACGAAATAGAAAAGGGACACCAGGATGTTTTCAACATTCTGCTGCAAATTCTGGACGACGGACGGCTGACCGACGGCAAAGGCCGAACCGTGGATTTCAAAAACACGGTCATCATCATGACATCGAACGTAGGCTCGCGTCAGATTCAGGATTTTCACGGCGACGACAAAGCCATGAGATCATCTGTGCTGGAACAGTTGCGCGGTCATTTCAAACCGGAGTTTCTGAATCGAATTGACGACATCATCATCTTCAAGAGTTTAGGGATTGAACAAATTCGCTCGATCATCAAGGTTCAGCTTGAATCGTTGCGGAAAATGCTGGCTGATCGAAAGATCACGCTGGAGCTTGACGCCTCGGCTGAAGAATTGCTGTCACGCGAAGGTTACGATCCGGTTTACGGCGCTCGCCCGCTGAAACGAGCGATTCAAAGCTTGATCCAGAACCCGCTGGCAATGAAGCTGCTGGGGGGAGAGATAAAACCGGGCGAAACCCTGACCGTAAAAGGTGATTTGGACAGCGGACTGATGATCTTTGGCACCGGGCAGAGCGCGGCGGCAGCGGGTTAAGGTGTAGAAAGGCTCACGCAAAGGAGCAAGGCAGAATAGAAGTGAAAGGAAGAATAACAACAGCTTTCTTTTTCCTTCTCAACTTCGCGCCTTTGCGTGAGAAAAATTCTTTCTTTGATCTTTTGTGGGGCTTTTTGGTTTTCACCAAGCCACATGGTAGATTGCCCGTCCTTCATTGACGGTCAAGACGCAATTTCAACAGGTGATTTTTCAGGAGTATGAATTCAAACGTGCGCAACGAAGCAACTCAGGCGGCAGCGGAAGCTGCAGAAAACGAAATCCGTGTGACAGACAAAAGACGAGTCACAGTCGAAGGCGAACTCATTGCCGAAAACACTGAATCGCAAACAGATAACCAATCCGAAGAGGTCGAAACACTTCAGGCCAAATTGAAAGAAGCCGAAGAAAAACGCCGCGAAGCCGAGCTAAAGCTGAGCGAGCATGCCGACAAGTTTCGTAAGGCTCAAACCGAAACTGAGGAAATACGCGCTCGACTGAATCGGACAGCCGAACAGAAGCTGGAAGCCGCACGTGGCGACCTGGTCGCAGGACTGCTGGACACTTTGGACAATTTGAAGCGCGCAGTTGCCGCCGCCGAATCCAGTCAGCACAGCG
>JAGNMH010000397.1 GCA_017991275.1 Acidobacteriota bacterium | reverse complement strand
CGCTGGGACAGTTCGGAGCTACGCTGGGCGGGCCAATCAGACGCGAAAAAACCTTCTACTTCCTGTCCGCCGAAAACCAGCGCCTGAACGCGACCCAGGAAGAAAACTTCATCGTGCCTTCAATCGAACAGCGCGGAGCTTTCGGTTCAGGCGCAACCGGATTGTCGCGCGATCCTTTTAACCCCAGCGTGACGGTTCGAACCAAGCCGACCAACGCCAGCGGAGACGCTTTTTTCAGCCTCTTCCCTTTCGCCAACAATCCGTCAGGCATTTACGGCACGAACACTTACACTCAGGTTTTGCCTGCCAGTGCTCGCGGGGTCGTCGGTTCGTTCAAACTGGATCACAATTTCAAACTCGGCGATCTGACTCAAAGTCTGACCGGAAGATACAACGTGACGGACGATTGGCGGCAGATAGGCAAAACCGGCGAAGCGATTTTTTCGTCGCTCAAACCCGAAGTCCGAACGCAAAACATCTCAGTGTTTTTCAACAGCCAGTTGAGCAGCCGTGTGTTTAACCAGGTCAGGCTTTCGTATGGACGCACGCGGCTGGAGTTTCAGGAAGTCCGGCCCTGCACGGTCAGCGACGCGGCTTACTCGAATGACTGCCTGATTGGCAGCGATCGTTTTCCGCGACGTCCGTTTCTGCTGAATCGAGTTTCCACGGAAAACCTGACTCAACCCGGCACGCCGATCACCTACCGGCGACAAGTTTTCAATCGCACTCCTCTTCACACCGAAGACGATCTTGGGCCGCTGGGTCAGGTTCAAATTGCAGGTTTCAGTCCGCTGGGAGTTGATGTTTATAACTTCCCGCAACGCCGCGTGAACAACACTTACCAGTTGGCTGACGTTCTGACCGCTCGCATCGGCGATCACAGTCTGGCTTTTGGCGGAGACATTCGCCGCTCTGAACTGAACAGCAATTTGCCGCGCATCACGCGCCCGTTGGTGACCTTCAACGGCTCGCCTTCGTTGATAGTCAATAGCCCGTTCAAACCCGAAGACCTGGCTGCAACCGGAGTTCCCAGCAATTTCTTTTTGACGCTGGCTAACACTCCTGACGCTGCTGCGGAGGCGGCGGCGGATTTGAGCCTGCGATTTTATCAACTGAACTTCTTTGCCCAGGATGACTGGCATATCGGAAAGAACTTGAGCCTGGCTTTTGGGCTACGCTACGAAACCAACACAACGCCACAGGAATCAAGCAGGCGCATTGAGCGGACTTTCGGCGATTCGTCGCTCAATCTGCTTCCGGGCTTTCAAAATTTCATCGCCAACAGGAAAAACATATTCCAGCCGGATCATCAAAACTTTGCGCCTCGCGTCAGTTTTGCTTACTCGCCGAATTTTTTTGGCAAAGACAGGGTGACGGTTTTTCGCGCGGGCTTTGGAATGTTCTTCGATCAAATCCTGGGGGCGGTGGTCAGCCAATCGCGCAACGTTTTTCCGACCTTTATTTCACTGAACTTCGGAGGTTTGTTTGCACAGGACAAAGAAGTCGCGCTGAGCTTCACCAATCCGGCGACTACCAGTTTGCAAGGCGTTCCTCTGGTCAGAAATGGCAATCAATTGAACCTGCCGCTCAACGCCGGAACGATTCAACTTTTGAATCAAAATTTCCCGCCGGCTTTCAGCTTGACGCTGCCAGCCGCGAGACTGACTTTGCCAAACGCTTTTCAATACACATTCGCATTTGAACAACAGCTCAGCCGCAACCTGACTTTTTCGCTGGCCTACGTCGGAACCAAGGGGAGCAATTTGTTGCAAATCACCACGCCGAATCTTGGGCCAGCCAATAATATCGCTCCGACGCGCTTTCAGGCTTTTCCCGGCGAAGGCAACATCCCTGGCGAGCCGGTCTTTTTTGGCCGCGTCTGCGTACCTTCGACATCAATTGGACTAGCACAGTCGTCATTGACGGGAGCACAACAGCGCCCTTGCCCCGGCAGGCCTGTAAAAGACATCGGCGCGGTGAACATTTACAAAACCACAGGCGCTTCGCGCTTCGATTCATTGCAGGCGGAAATGCGCGGGCGATTTGCCGCAGGTTTACAACTTCAGGCGTCATACGTTTTTTCAAACGCTCGCGACGATGTGTCTGAAGCCTTCGACCTTGCCGGCTCTTCTTCGCTGCCGCAAAACAGCCTGAACCAAAACGGCGAACGGTCAGCCGCCAACTTCGACATTCGCCAGCGAGGAACCTTTTCGGCGATTTACGAAATGGACAAGTTGAAAGAAAAACTTTCTGGAATGGGTTGGATGTTGAGCGGATTGCAAATCGCCGCCATCGGTCGCGCTCAAACCGGCCAGCCGTTCACGGTCAACACGGTTTACGACGTGAACCTGGACGGCAACCTGACCGACCGAATCAACACGACCGAAGGATTGACGATGACAGGCGACGGTCGCCAGCCGATCACGGTTCAAACCACAAACCTGCTCAGTTTTCTGGGGCCGACCGGCAGCGACGGACGCACCGGCCGCAACGCTTTTCGCGCAGGAGGCTTGCTGGCTTTCGATATGGCCGTCAGCAAAGCCATTCAGTTTTCAAACAGCCGCCGGTTGGTTTTTCGCGCAGATTTTTTCAACCTGTTCAATCGAGCCAACTTCGGAATCCCCGTCCGATGGCTGGAAGCACCCGGTTTCGGCAAAGCCGCCAACACACTCACACCGGCCTTTCGATTGCAGCTAAGCTTGAAACTTGAGTTTTAAGTACGTAGTCCCGCCTTCAGGCGGAACAGGGGCGTGTTTCTTTTGCAGCTAAGCTTGAAACTTGAATTTTAGTTCGTAGCCCCGCCTTCAGGCGGAACAGGGGCGTGTTTCTTTTGCAGCTAAGCTTGAAACTTGAATTTTAGTTCGTAGCCCCGCCTTCAGGCGGAACAGGGGCGTGTTTCTTTTTAAGCAGGGGAACCTGGCTAAAGAGTTTTCCCCTCTGAAAAAGTGAAACGCCCCCATTCCGCCTGAAGGCGGTACTACATGCATTTTCTGGAGCCATTATGTTGTTAAGCCTTATCGCCTCTTCACAACGAATCCTAAGAATTTCTCTTCCGCTGCTCACTCTTCTCGTTGTTGGAATGATCGCCGCACGCTTGCAAAGCGCCAGCGAATTGCAGATCAAAACGGTGGGAGCGACTGCGGCTCCGCTGGCTGCTGGAAAGTCATTGCCGGCCACACGTGTTCAACACACGACGACGTTGTTACCAAACGGCAAAGTGCTGGTCGCCGGAGGCAGCAGCGATGGTTCCGACGCCGGAGCAACCAACACGGTTTTTCTTTACGATCCGAAAACCGGCGACTGGACAGAAGCCATCGGAATGAAGTTCGCACGCAAAGGTCATTTCGCCGTTTTGCTTCAAAGCGGCAAAGTGCTGGTTGCCGGAGGTAAAAGCAGCGGCAGTTTTTTGAACTCGGCTGAAATTTACGACCCGGTCAACGGAACCTGGACTCAAACCGGTTCGATGACAAAAGCTCGAAATCGTGCGGCGGCAACCTTGCTGGCTTACGCATCCAGTGGGGGCGTTCTTTCGCGCAACGGTTTTGCGTTGGCCGTCGGCGGAGAAACCGACGGTGGCGCTCCGCTGGACACTGCCGAATACTTCAACCCAATAACAGGAAAGTGGGTAGAAACAGCCAATAAACTCATTCGCCCGCACGTCGCTCACAGTTTGACGCTGCTTTCCAACGGCGAGCTGATGGTCGCAGGCGGTTACTCTGCGCTTAACGAACCAATCACAACCGTAGAAATTTATGACCCGCTAACCGACAAATGGCGAGTGACCAGAAGCATGACGACCGCGCGATTCGGTCACACAGCAACCTTGTTGACGAACGGCAAAGTTCTGGTTGCAGGCGGCATAGGCGCTGGCGGTTCGGCCCTGACAACCGCCGAAACCTTCGACGTGCCAAGTCACTCCTGGGCGGCGGGGACTGGAAAAATGGCAGGAGCCAGAGCTTTTCATTCCGCTTCACTGTTGCCCAACGGTTCGTTGTTCGTCGCCGGAGGTTTTTCCGGCGTGCAGGGATTAGCGACAGCCAGAGCCGAAATCTACTCGCCGGATTCGCAACAATGGACTTCGGCAGGTTCATTCGGCGAAGCGCGCGGTTTTCACACGGCGACGGTTTTGGCCAACGCCCGCGTGCTGATGGTTGGCGGCGCGCCCGCCTTACCGCTGTCATCGGCGTTGAGCAGCGTGGAGATTCACGACCCGGCGGTCGGCAAATGGCTGGCTCAAGCCGGTTCGCCAAACACTTTGCGTTACGATCACACGGCGACGTTGTTGACCAACGGCAAAGTGTTGATAGCCGGAGGACGTGATTCAACCGGCGCATTGAAGTCCTCAGAAATTTACGATCCGGCAACTGACACCTGGACTCCAACAGCCGATCTGAATATTGCCCGTGGAGATCACACCGCCACAATTTTGCGAAACGGCAAAGTCCTGGTAACGGGCGGTTCCAGCAGCAGCGGCACGCTGGACACAGCCGAAGTTTACGACCCGGCAACAAATTCCTGGTCGTTGACCGCCAACATCATGCCGAACAAACGCGCCGACCATACGGCTACGCTGCTGGCCGATGGCAAAGTCCTGGCTGTCGGCGGCTGGAATACGACCGGAACAAACGTCATTCGCGGCTGCGATATTTACGACCCGGCGACAAATACCTGGACTACGGCTGGAACTTTGACAACGGCGCGCAGATTCCATTCGGCGACTTTGCTTTTCGACGGTCGAGTGTTGGCCGTTGGCGGAGACACGACCGCTTCGCTAAAAACTTCAGAGCTTTACGATCCGGCGACAAATAAATGGACACAGCAAGCAAGCCAGATGCACGTCGGCCATTTCCGCCACACGGCGACGTTGTTGCCAAACGGCAAAGTGCTGATCGTTTCAGGTTTACAATCAACTACCGGCTCGCCATCCAGCTTTTCAGGCAGCGCCAATCTTTTCGATCCGTCCAATCAGCAATGGAGTTCGGCAACCGCTCCTGCAGGACGCGACGGCCACACGGCGACACTGTTGCCGAACGGAAAAGTGCTGATCGTCGGCGGTTACACGATTCAAGCCAGCGGCGCAGGCAGCAATTCCATCAATAACGTAGACACGACGGAACTTTACGATCCGGCCAAAGGAGCTTCGGTTCCGTTCAGCGACACAACGAAGATCACTTTCCCGCGCGACGCACACACCGCCACGTTGTTGCCCAGCGGCAGAGTTTTGGTGGTTGGAGGACGAGCGCAGGTGACGGCGGCAAACGGCAGTCCAGTCGAAGTACTGGCTGACAAGGTCGAACTTTACGACATTGGCCTGGACGCCGTGCCGACTGTCGCTCCGGCGTTTGTCACAACCAACTGGAGCGGAAGCGGCAACCCTGTCTGCGCAACAGGAGTTCGCTTTCAGGGCGGCGGCGAAGCGGCTGGCGGAAACTCAACCGGATCGAACGCAAATTATCCTGTTGTTCAGTTGATGCGGTTGGACAATGAACAGACCTACTTTTTGACGCCCGATCCGAACTCGACCCAATGCAGTTTCAAAGGATGGGCGAATAACAGCTACGCTTCGCTGACGGTTCCGGCAACAACTTTGCCGGGAACAAATAACAACCTACTGCCGGGAATTGCGCTCATGACAGTTTTCGTCAACGGAGTCCCCAGCGCTCGCGCAGTCGTTCAGGCTCCGGGCGCTGTCACTCCAGGTGGAAGTTCGCCGTTGGCCAATC
>JAGNMH010000396.1 GCA_017991275.1 Acidobacteriota bacterium | reverse complement strand
GGATTTATTTGTAGCCAATTATGTCGGCTGGACAATTGCGGGCGATTTGAATTGCACGCTGGACGGCGCGAACAAAAGTTACTGCACGCCGGAAAGTTACAAAGGCCAGTCGGCCCGTCTTTATCGAAACACCGGCAACAAATTTGAAGACGTGACGGAAAAAGCCGGAGTCAGCGATCCGACCAGCAAATCCCTGGGCGTGGCTACTTTCGATTACGACCGCGACGGCTGGGTTGATCTTTTCGTCGCCAACGATACGCAACCGAACAAGCTTTATAAAAACAACGGCAACGGCACTTTTGCCGAAGTCGCCACCACAGCCGGAATCGCCTTCAGCGAAGAAGGCAAAGCGCGCGCCGGCATGGGCGTGGACTTCGCCGATTACGACGGCAGCGGTTATGCCAGTCTGATCATCGGCAATTTCTCGAACGAAATGCTTGGCGTGTACCACAATGAAGGCAAGCCCGGCTTCTTGTTCGTAGACGAAGCTGCGTCATCAACGCTCGGCCAGGCGACGCTGCTCAGCCTGACGTTCGGATTGTTCTTTTTCGATTACGATCTGGACGGCAAGCCCGACATTTTTCTGGCTAACGGTCACGTCGCCGACGACATCAACAAAGTCCAGCCGAAGATCACTTATGCCATGCGCCCGAAACTCTTCCACAACGAAGGCAAAAAGAAATTCACCGAAGCTACGGCCAAAGCTGGCAAGTCATTCACCCGCGCCATCGTCGCTCGTGGAGCCGCTTACGCTGACTTCGACAACGATGGCGATCTGGATGTTTTGATGACGACCAACGGTGGCCCGGCGTACCTGCTCCGCAACGAAGGCGGCAATCAGGCACGCTTCGTCAAGTTCAAAACTATAGGCGCAGGCTCCAACCGCAACGGCATCGGAGCCAAAGTCACAGTCTTCCTGCCCGACGGCACGAAACAATGGCAAGTTGTTCACAGCGGATCCAGCTACTGTTCTCAGAGCGAATTGACTCTGACTTTCGGGCTTGGCCGCAACGACAAAATTGACCGAGCCGAAATCGAATGGCCGAACGGCAAAGTAGAAAAGCTGGCTGGCCTTGCGGCAAATCAGCTTTACGTCCTCAAAGAAGGCAGCGGCGTCAGCGAAAGCAAACCGCTCCCAATGGCTGCGCCATCACTGCAACCTTCGCCCAGCGCGACGATTGCTGCGAAGTAAATTGAACACCTATTCAGTGGGGTTGATCCTATGACAAAAAAGATTGCGAATACTTTTCAACAAGCTCTATGTGGAGTTTTGATTTTGACTGTCAGCCTTTCGCCGATTTCTGCCACCGCGCAGGATCGGTTGAAGACCATGCCGGGTTACGACCAGTTCCAGAAGATGAGCGGCCAGATCGCTGGCTCGGTCAAGCCGGGAACTTTGGCTGTGAAGTGGCTGGATGGCGGCAAGGCATTTGAGTTTCGACGCGATGGCAAAACGTTTCGCTACGATGTTGCGACAAAGACTGCTGTGGAAGCCGAGCCTTCGTCTGCCGCAACGCCAGCGCCTACTGGGCGGATGGGACGCGGCGGGCCGGAGCGTGGGCGGCAGTTTGATTCGGCTATGTCGCCTGACGGCAAGCTGAAAGCGTTTTATCGCAATCGCAATCTTTGGTTCGGTGATTCAAACGGCGGCAACGAAACGGCCATCACCACTGATGGCAGCGAAAAGACTCGTATCAAGTACGGTTCGGCAAGCTGGGTTTACGGCGAAGAGTTGAATCAGAGCACGGCGATGTGGTGGTCGCCCAGCGGAAAGAAGATCGCTTTTTATCGCTTTGACGAAAGTCCTGTGCCGGATTTTTACCTGCAACTGGATCAAACCAAACTGCAAAGCAAAATGGACATTGAGGCTTATCCGAAAGCTGGCGTAGCTAATCCAATTGCCGACTTGTTCGTTTACGATCTGGACACAAAGCAGACTGTCAAGTTCGATGTGCGCGACGGCAAGGCTTTCGAGAATTCCGTTGTCGGTCATTACGCTTACAGCATCGCGTGGTCGCCAGATGGGACTGAACTGCTGGCGAACCGCACCAACCGTCGCCAGAACATCATGGAGTTCACTGCCTGCCATCCAGAAACCGGCAAATGCCGAGTGATCGTCCGCGAAGAGTGGTTGCCGAGTTGGACGGATAACACTCCGGCGATGCGTTTTTTGAAAGATGGCAAACGCTTCATCTGGACTTCGGAGCGAACGGGTTTTAAGAATTTCTATCTGTACGATTTGAGCGGCAAACTGCTGGCGACGCTGACCAATCACCAGTTTGAAGTCGCCAATGTTGTTCGCGTGGACGAAGAAGCTGGCCTGCTTTATTACCTGGCTCGCAGCGGCGACAACCACATGAAGTTGCAGCTTCATCGCGTCGGACTGGATGGCAAAGGCGACAGACGGTTGACCGATCCGGCTTTCAATCACACGGTTGATGTTGCGCCCGACGGCAAGCATTTCATTGATGTGGCTCAGACTCACAACATTCCGCCGACTACTCGATTGGTCAACGCCGAAGGCAAAGTGATTGACGAACTGGCCAAGAGCGACACCTCGAAATTCGATCAGCTCGGACTGAAAAAGGTTGAGTTGATTACCTACAAGGCGGCGGACGGAGTAACTGATCTGCACGGCTTGCTGCACTTTCCGTCGAACTTCGATCCGAACAAGAAATATCCGCTGCTGGTAACTGTTTACGCAGGCCCGGCGACGAACGGAGCGCGCGAAAACTTCACAACACCGAACCCGATGACTGAATACGGATTTCTGGTCGCTTCGCTGGATTCGCGCAGCGCAGCCGGGCGAGGCAAAAAGTTCCTGGATGCGATTTACATGAAGCTCGGCATCACTGAAATGGACGATCAAGCCGCTGGCGTTCGTTCGTTGTGGAATCGCCCTTATCTGAACAAAGAGCGCGTAGGCATGTTTGGAACTTCGTATGGCGGTTACAGTTCGGCCATGTGTTTGCTGCGTCACCCGGATGTTTTCCAGGCGGCTTCGGCTGGTTCGGCTGTGACTTCGTGGTATCACTACGATTCGATTTACACCGAACGTTACATGTGGATTCCGCAGGAAAACAAGGAAGGTTACGAAGCCGGAAGCGCAATGAATTACGCCGACAAGTTGAAAGGACGATTGATGATTTATTACGGCACGGCTGACAACAATGTACATCCGAACAACTCCATGCAGTTGATCCAGGCGTTGCAGAAAGCAGGGAAGAGCTTTGAAGTTCAGGTCGGCCCGGACGCCGGGCACTCCGGTTTGCGGCAGGATCGCATGATGGAGTTCTTCATCGAAAATCTGGTGATGAGGTAAAAGTTCGCTGCTCAGAGTTCACGCTTCAGCGTGTCGGTGTAGCTACTGGCCAAGCTGAAGCGTGAATTCTGAACCTGGACAAAAACGATGAGCGATTTCGCCAAAGAAAAAGAGATTTTCTTTAATCACCTGAAAGAATCGGGTTTGAAGAAAACCGGCCAGCGCGAGGTGATACTGGTGGTTTTCCTGAAAACCGAAGGACATCTGAGCGCCGAAGACCTTTATAACCTGGTCAAAGCCGAAGACCCTACGGTTGGCTTTACTACGGTTTACCGTACGTTGAAACTGATGTGCGAATGCGGACTGGCACGCGAAGAAGGGATGGGCGATGGTTTCAAACGTTACGAGCATCATTACAATCATCCTCACCACGATCACTTGATCTGCACTGAATGCAGTGACCTGATCGAGTTTTACAGCGAAACCATAGAAAAGAAACAAGACGAAATCGCGCTTTCGCATAATTTCAAACCAACGCATCATAGTTTGCGAATCTGGGGCATTTGTTCCGCTTGCCAGAAAAAGACCAAGACCAAGGCCGCAGCAAAGTAAGACAGGACTTGTTTGGCTGAACCAAACCCGAAAGGACAATCATTATGGCAATCGTCAAAGGCGGCAGCTTCCTTTATGAAGACCGCGCGCCGGAAGAAGTTTTCACACGCGAAGACATCAGCGAAGAGCAGCAGATGTTTGCCGGAGTCGCCGCTGAGTTTATGCAAAAAGAAGTTGTGGCGCGCTCCGAACAGATTTACGCCAAAGACTGGCCGCTGACCCGCGAGCTGTTGTTGAAAGCGGGCGAACTGGATTTGTTGCGAATAGACATTCCTGAGGCTTACGGCGGAATGGGCTTGGACAAAGTCAGTTCGGCTTACGTCGGCGAACAGATTGCGCTGATGCCTTCGTTTGGAGCCTCGCTTGGCGCGCACACGACGATTGGGACTTTGCCGATTGTTTATTTCGGCACGGCTGAACAGCGCGCTAAGTATTTGCCGAAACTGGCGACTGGCGAATTGATTGCTGCTTACTGTCTGACCGAACCCGGTTCCGGCTCTGACGCGCTGGCAGCTAAAACCAAAGCCACCTTGAGCGAAGACGGCACGCATTACATTTTGCGCGGCCAGAAAATGTGGATCACCAACGGCGGCTTTGCTGACATTTTCATCGTCTTTGCCAAAATAGACGGCGAAAAATTCACAGCCTTCATCGTTGAAAAAGGCCCCGGTGTGATTCCAGGTCATGAAGAAAAGAAGCTTGGTTTGGATGGAAGCTCGACGACGGCTGTCATGTTGGAAGACGCCAAAGTTCCGGTTGAAAACGTGCTGGGCGAAATCGGCAAAGGTCATGTTGTTGCGTTCAACATTCTGAATCTTGGCCGGTTGAAACTCGGCAGCCGCAACATAGGCGGCGCGAAGTTCGCTTTGAACAACGCGATTGCCTATTCCAAAGAACGCCATCAGTTCAACCGAGCCATTGCCAGTTTCGGACTGATCAAACGCAAGCTGGCCGAAATGGCGATTCGCTGTTATGTGGGCGATGGGCTGGTCTGGCGAACTCTTGGCGCAATTGACCAGTCGCTGGAAACGATTGATTCGGCTGATCCCATGCAGGCGCTCAAAGCCATTGAGCAATTCGCCGTCGAATGTTCGATCATCAAAGTCTGGACCAGCGAAGCTTTGGCTATGGTGACGGATGAAACCGTGCAGGTTTACGGCGGTTACGGGTATTCAAAAGATTATCCGGCTGAACGAGCTTACCGCGACGCGCGTATCACTCGAATTTACGAAGGCACAAACGAGATCAACCGGATGATTATTCCGACCCGTTTGCTGAAAGGCGCGGCCAAAGATCGGTTGCCGAATCTGCACGAGGAAATCAGCGACATACTCGACCGCACGATCACAGACCCCGGCGGAGAAGATTTGCTGTTCGTTCATCGCGCGCTGAAAAACGCCAAAGAGACTGCGAAGCTGGCTCTGGCTGCCATTGCTGAAAGCTATGGCGACAAGTTCAGTGAAGAGCAGGAAGTGGTTGCATTGGCCGCCGACATCGTCATCGAAGCCTACACCATTGAAAGCGCGCTGCTCAGAACTGAAAAGATGGTTGCGTCGAAAGGCCGCGAGACATGTTCGCTGGCAATTGATATGACTTGTAGTTACGTCAGCGATGCCGCCGACCGCATTGCCGTCAGCGCCAGCAATCTGGCTGCCGGATTGAATGAACCCAAGAAACTCCGCGAAGCATTTGAGCGGCTGTCGCTCCACCGCCCGGTCAATACCGTTGCCGCACGCCGCCGCATTGCTGACGCAATGATCGAAGCCAGCCGGTATTTGTGGTAAGGACTCAGGTTACTGTGGCAGGTTGAGGCGATTTAGGATTGAAGCAAATCTTGGATCGGAATGCAG
>JAGNMH010000395.1 GCA_017991275.1 Acidobacteriota bacterium | reverse complement strand
TCGGCAAAGAACCGCTCACTTCCTTTAAGTGAGTTTTGCCGATAACGCTCAATAGTTTTTATTGATAGGTGTTCTGTCATAATCTCTTTCCACCGGGTTAAGATGCCCAGTTAGTGAGGGAATTACTATTTCTAGTTTAAAGATGTCTCGACTGAAATAAAATTGGTTCAAAAACAGTGAGTTAACTGTAGTTAGGTAGATTGGGGTAACAGTCTCCACACGAAATTTATCGTTTAGATTGGTTATTATCTGATG
Organism: Acidobacteriota bacterium; assembly: GCA_017991275.1. Lineage (GTDB taxonomy): Bacteria > Acidobacteriota > Blastocatellia > RBC074 > RBC074 > RBC074. Next base: position 5,500 of record JAGNMH010000395.1, on the reverse strand, counting down.
TTACGCGATGGAGAATAAAGCCAATGGATTGACAGCTTCTTCGTCCCGGTAGGGACGGTTGAAAGTAGCCCGGCGATTCATCGCCGGGTTGCAAAGAGTTTTCCGCCGCGTCCAGTCAGGACGCTTGAATCTAGTGCTGGCGGGAACTCAAGCGTCCCGATGGGACGCCGATTTTATTTGCCGCTTCTCTCTCAACCGTCCTTACCGGGACGAAAACCGGGTCAAGCCCAACGCTCACTTCTTCCGCGCGTAACATCATTTATTATTTGTGTTTCGCAGGTTGTTTCAGGATTTTGCCTGATCGCCGAGCCAATCTTTCGCGAGCGGATTTTCTAAGATTTATTACCGTTTGATTCGGTAGCCCCCCCAACATTAAGCCAATCACTGCGTCTTTGAGTGGTAGTTCATCCCAGATCCCTTCAAGTTCCTCAATTCTCATTTCTAACGCCTGGGCGATTTCTTTTGGTGACGCAATTTGGCAAAGAGGCAGGGCTTTGATTAGACCGTCTCCATCGCTGTCTTTCAAATTCAGCAACAATGCGCGGCGCTGCAGAATGGGTAAATCCTTGATTTCGTTCCACAGTAGTTTTAGATATTCACGCCGCTCAAATTCAAGTGTTTGATCGCCGGAGACTTGCTCAGTTATGGATGTGTCCATGTCGTCATCTTGCCAGTTGTTGTTGGGGAGATCTTTTATTCCAAGTAAGTTGGCGATAATTTCTACTAACTGGTTGATTTCAATTGGCTGATCTGTCCACTCAAACAGCTTTTTCAGCAATTGGTCAATTGGTGTTTTATTGAGCGAATTTCCGTCAAATTTGGCAGAAACAAAAGCTCGCGAATCCTGTCGCAATTCATCCAATGCCTTGTTGTTTCTGTCTGTTTGGTTGACACCGCTCCACTGAGTGAACCCGGCCAATTTCCGACTGGCAAGTTTCGTGGAAGGTTCCTCCCACAAATCAAATTCTTTACGCGATTTGATCAAATGCAGGAGCTGCCTTTTCAGCTTTGTCCACTGAGGATACTTTTTACGCAGGTAATTGTTGTAAACGTTGTAAGTAATCTTGGCGACAAAATCTTCAAAAGAGATTATGGCGTAATCTTCAGGGTTTGTTCGCAGTAAATTCAGGTAGGCAATCAATTTGACAAGCGAATCCTGATACAAGTCTTCTGCATCTGCATATTCTGTTCGGCTGGAGTCTGCATTTTGATATGGCTTGAGCTTCGCGCCAATGATTTTGTCAATCAATGGCGCGGCATGCTCTTTGACTAAATTATCCAACAAATCCTGATATTGCTGGTTATTTGCGCCAACTAAAGGCAGAAGTCGGATATCAATCTTTGGATGAGTAGGTATCAGGGGAACCGTTTCCTGTTTTTATATATTCCAGTCAATTTCTATTGGTTTTACTATTAATCACTTTTGTAAGGTCTGTGCCAATAAGTCTGCACTTTGAGCGTTAAGGGGCGAGTCCGATCATTATGGGGTAGTCATCTCTTCTCATCAAAAAAGTATTGCTCGTGTTTTTAGAGGGTTAATTGGGTACGGGCGAAGCATACTTGATGATTTCGAGCACAGGCAATAGAAACTATATGTTTCAGGTTTCGCTCATTTCGATCCACTGCACTATTCCCTCCAAAGCTTGATACTGAAACAGCTTTTCCAGCAAAGCTTCAACGTTAGAATCAACGACAATCAAGTTTCGGTAATTCGGCAGAATAAAGCCCTCGCTTACCGCGCGGTCAATCATGGTTAGCAGCGGGTCGTAATAACCGGCTGTATTCAGCAAGCCAATCGGCTTTTGATGAATACCAAGTTGTCCCCAAGTGATAATTTCCAGTAATTCTTCGAATGTGCCAAAGCCGCCGGGCAGGGCAATAAAAGCGTCGGAAAGCTCTGACATCATGGCTTTACGTTCATGCATGGTGTTGACAATACGCATGTTCGCTGCAGGGTGCGCGCGTTCTTTGGTTGCCAGGGCGTATGGAATGACGCCTGTGACTTCGCCTTTGGCTTCAATTACTGAATCGGCGACCGCGCCCATTAACCCGATTCCGCCTGCGCCGTAAACCAGCCCGATTCCCTGGGACGCCATGACTTTCCCCAGCGTCCTGGCTTGGGCGACATAAACTTCCTGCTTCCCTTTACTCGATCCGCAAAATACGCAGATGCGTTTGATTTTTTGTGTGCTCATTCGTTTTAGTTGAACTCCATAAACAAATTGTTCGCGGCATATTGCCTCTTTTTTGGCTGAGCTTAAAGCCTCACAGGCCCAAAATCGCAAACTTGATTTAAGCCAGGTCATCGTTTACTTTTCTGGACTGTTGCCCTCACTGCTGCATAAATCCACAAAAGGTTTCTGAGGTTTTTATTCAATGAGCAAAGCTAAGGCTAATCAAAAAGGTAAAGTTGCTGTAGTTACGCCCAACACCAGCAAGCGCAAGTTTGTTGCTTTGGGGCTAGGCGGACTGGGCGCAATTGCAATAGGAGGACTAGGTTATCAGGCTGGTTGGTTCGGTCCTTCCTCAACGACTGTTTTGCCAGCGGCCTCGCCGACACCGAATCTGGCAACAGGTAAGCCGCTGCCACCTGTGACGCTTGAGGTAAATTATCAGAACGCATTGCGTGCGGCTGATGACATTCTGAATCATTATGCCCGTGAACTTAATACTCCTTCGCCTTTGATTCACTGCGTTCGCGCTTTTGGCAAAAACTTTAAGCTCAATGACGGTTCCTCCACAGTAGATTTTTTATGTTCGAGGTTTGCCGCGGAGAAAGAAGTAGGCGGCAAGCGTTACGTGTATTTCACGCGCGAAGCCGAAGTTCACGGTAACAGTTTTCTCAAAACAATGCTGGAAGCCGGAATCAGTCAGGATCAGCCAATTACTGTCGGTGGCAACCGGTACACGCTCAAAGACCTGGGCGAAAGCGCCAAAGCCTTGTTTCGATTCGATCCGCAAAACTTTGATCGTTACGAGCCGGGCTTGTTGGGGCAGCATTTGCCCTGGGGATTAATCGCCTTCTCGATTTTGGTTTCACCGACTCAGTCGAGTTGGACGAACGCTTACGGTGAAACTATCAATTTGCCCGATGTCATTGATCGCACCTTGACGGTTTACGAAGGAGTCTGTTCCGACATTGAACACACCGTTGGTCAGGGAGAGCTGGAATCGCTGGATTTTCGCCAGGCGATTGCCAAATACAGTTGCGCCGGGATGCACAATGTTTACGGCTACTTTTCGTGTCTGAATCACGGATACACCGGCAACAATTTGCAGGCTCGTTTGGGCAAGTTGCTGGACAACGTGTTGCTGCGTTTGAAAGGAGATTCTCAGGCGATTGACCGCGAAGCTGACGCGGCCAAAGCTGATCCGAATGTCCTCAGCAATCTGGCCGTCGAAGGAAAAGGAGGCAAGTTGGCTTCCAAAGGAGCGGCACCGGCCAACACATTGGAAGTTATGCGCTATCGTTTTCAGGTCAGGATGCTTGGCCACGCGCTGGAAGCGATTAACTACGCACAGTTGCACAAGCTTTTCACGCTAACTCCGGCTCAAAAAGGGCGTTTGCTGGCTGGCGAACAGTTACTTTATGAATATTTGGTCAAGCTCAGAGCAACCGACTTAGAGCCGCACATGAATTGGTACAGCAAATCAGTCAGCGATTTGGTTATCGCTGTCGCACATGCTTCGCGGGCTATGAAGTTGCTGACTCCGCAGAACCCGGACACAGTTGCTTGATTCAAGTAGACGGTAGTCAGTAGACAGTAGATTCAGATGAATTATTTTAGTTATTACAAAGTTGTTTTCGTCGGATGTTTGGCTGCGTTTTTCCTTGGAGCTTGTGCAAAGGCGCAAAGCTTGCCGATCAAATCGCTGCCGATTTATGAGCCTTGCCAAACGCTGGCTAGAGGTAGGGAAGATGGGGCCACCTCCAACATTATTTCTGCATTGAAAAGCCCAGATGCCAAAACTCGCACTCAGGCGGCACTACAGCTTGGAAAAGATTGTGACAAACGTGCGGTTGATCCGTTGCTTGATTTATTGGGAGGCGACCCTGAAACTTCTGTGCGTGTTGCCGCCGCCGAAGCTTTGGGCAGGCTGGGCGATCAGGATTCGATCCAGCCGATGATGGATTTGGTGGGCGCTCAGAATATTGAGGTCAAAACGGCGATGACCAGCGCATTTGCTTCTTTTCCAGGTTTCAAGGGCAGAAACTCCGTCGTCAACCAGATCGCCAATCCCAGCGGAGCAGACATTACAGACGAAGCGGACATGCGGTTGCGCTGTCAGGCCATTTTGACCGCCTGCCAATTGAAAGATGTCAGCCATTCGCGCAAATCAATTCTATTTTTGTATGGCTTTTTGGATAGTCAGCACGCCAACATTCGAACCTTGGCCGAACAGACACTGATGGAGTTGAAAAACACACGCAACGGCGAAACTGAGATGATTGCAATTCTGAAGCAGAACAATAATCCGGTGCTTCGTCGTTGGGCTGCGACCTGGATTGGCAAAATTGGCTTTACCGGCGCACGTGAAGCGTTGCAAGAAGTCGCCGTTAGCGATTCAGATGTGCAGGTTAAGCAGCTTGCGGCTGAGGCATTGAAGAAGCTTTCTCAATAAATTTGGTTCTTTTGGCAGCTTGAAGCCGCTGTGTTAAGCTGCGCCCTCTTTTCATACCACATCAAAAAATAGTTGAAGCAAAGCAATCTGCCAGGTTGTTCTGCTTTTTGGAGAAACAGCTTTGAGCGTTCTGGTTGATAAAAACACTCGTCTAATTGTTCAAGGTCTTACCGGTAAAGAAGGAACTTTTCACGCCCTGCAAATGCGCGATTACGGCACAAACATCGTTGGTGGAGTGACGCCCGGCAAAGGTGGCTCTACTCACGAGGGCTTTCCGGTTTTCAACACAGTTGCCAATGCGGTCAACGATGCTGGAGCGAACGCGACCGTAATTTACGTTCCGCCGCCGTTTGCTGCCGATGCAATTATGGAGGCCGCTGACGCAGGCGTTGCTTTGATCGTTTGCATTACCGAAGGCATTCCGGCGTTGGACATGGTCAAGGCGTTTCATTATGTTCAGGCTCGCGGAGTTCGACTGATCGGCCCAAACTGTCCGGGCGTGATTTCGCCTGGCAAATGCAAAGTCGGAATTATGCCCGCTCGCATTCATCTGGAAGGTAGAGTTGGCGTGGTTTCACGTTCCGGCACGTTGACCTATGAAGCGGTCGGCCAGTTGACCGCGCTCGGCATTGGACAATCCACCTGCATTGGCATTGGAGGCGATCCGGTCATCGGCACAACTCAGCGCGATGCTGTTGAGTTGTTTAACAACGATCCCGATACTGACGCAATTGTGATGATTGGCGAAATTGGCGGAAGCGCTGAGGAAGAAGCTGCTGAATTTATTCAGGCCAATGTTAAAAAACCAGTTGTTGGGTTTATCTGCGGCCAGACCGCGCCCCCAGGACGCCGAATGGGGCATGCCGGAGCCATCATT
>JAGNMH010000394.1 GCA_017991275.1 Acidobacteriota bacterium | reverse complement strand
AACCATGTCTTGTCCATTCAACCCGGATCAGCGGCTTTGCTGTTGCGGCGTTGATGACGTTTGTAACGGCCTGATTGGCGGCAATCAGGTTTTCCTGATTGTAACCTTGCCCTTCGATAGTTCCCGGAGTCAGTGAAACATAGAGCAGCGTCAAGGCCAGAAAGAACAGCCAGCAAATGCGCTCGAACATTTTGGGATTTAACGCGCCTGGGTTTTCCATTATTTTAGAATTAACCGCAGAGGCGCGAAGAGTGAAAAGGAAGCGCAGAGGCTTTACCAATAAACCCCGTCTCTCTGCGTCGTCCCAGTTCTATGCGTCCTTACGGTGAGCTTTTAGCACTCCGTGAGTTTGTGGGTTTCAAGTTTGAGCGGAACATTCTGGTGCGGTTGCCAGGCAATTTGCCACTTGGCTTCATAAAGCCGCTGGTTTTCTTCAAAGATGCGGTCGTAATCGCCTGACCGGATCAGTTTGCCGAATGCCGCCTGTCCGAAATGATGAACGAAAACATCCGCCGCGCAAATGATTCGATAACCTGCCTGGCGCAGCCGAACGGAATAATCGTCGTCTTCAAACATGCCAATGCCGAATCTTTCGTCCAGCGGGCCTATTTGCCGGAAAACTCCGCGTCGCATTGCCACACAAAACATCGCCAGCATGTGGATGTCCGAAACCAGCAGATCGTTTTGCCAGGTTTGCTGGTGCGTGAAATTCTCCATCTGCTGCCAGCTGTTGTAGGGAACCTCGATCTTTGCTTCGTTGCCGACGAAGTTCGTTACCGGCCCAACCATCCCGACTTGAGGATCGTCCAGGTGGCGCAATAAACGGCTGAGCCATCCAGATGGAACAATCGCGTCGTTGTTCAGTAGCACAATGTATTCGCCGGCGGACAATTCGATTCCCTGATTGTTGGCTTTGGCAAAACCATAATTCACATCGTTCAAAATCACTTTGACCGAAGGTTCCAATTCAGCCAGTTGGCGCAGGTAATTCGGCGTGTCGTCTTTTGAGTTGTTATCAACGACGATAACTTCAAAGTTCGGGTATTCGGTGTTTCGCAAAACGCTTTCCAGGCAGAGCTTGCTCAATGCCAGATTGTTGTAAGTGACGATGATGATGCTGGCCAGAGGAACAGATTGTCTGAGTTCGGCTTCGATCAAGTTGTAACGATTCGCCCAGGTGTGTTGGCGCGCCAGCGCCCGACGCTTTTCCGGCAATTGCGGATCGCTTTCGGCCAGCGCCGCGTCCAGTTTGGCGATGAAATCATCTGCATTTTCGGCCAGGTAAACGTAATCGCTGTAATGCTCAAGTTCGGCCATCTTGGTGGCTACAACGGGTTTGCCGCCGCTCCAGTATTCGTAAAGCTTGACCGGGTCGGTCGCTTCTGTGATCGGATTGATCTTGAATGGAATCGTGCAAACGTCGAAATGATAAAGATATTGCGGCATTGTTTCGTAAGGCTGCTGTCCCAGCAGCCTTACGTTCGGCAGCGACTGCAATCGCGAAACGTCAACGTCGAAAACTCCGCCGAGCAACACAAAGGTGTAATCCGGTCGCCGCTCTGCCGCTTCGGCAAGCAAATCAATGTCGAACCAGTCGGCGATTGCCCCGAAGTAACCAATGACCGGATGCTTAATATCTTCTCGAATCGAATCTGGCAGCAGCGAATTGGGCAAGCATCGGCTGACATAAAAATCGTAATCCGCCGCATTGCGAGCCAGCACGGTTGGCAGTTTCCGGGAATTCCATTTTTCAACCAGCCGCTGCGCTGTCACCACCAGCAAATCGCATCGTTCAACCAGACGAGTTTCGGCTTCCAGACTGGCGGGTTTGATACCAGGAAAGTTTTCCCATTCGTCCATGCAGTCGTAAACGACACGCCAACCCCAGCGCCGTCGTGTTTCCAGAGCGGCTTCGCACCACGAAGGAATCATGACGTAGCTGATCGCTTCGTTAATCGAAAAGTTGCGGCGTAGTTCGTCCAGCGAATCCAGCGCCAGTTCCAGGTCTTTGGTTTGGATGACTTCGTGAAAGATGTCCAGCGGATAGCGCGCGGAGATTTCAACTTCAAAAATGTTGTCGGCAATCTGCGTGACGGCGAATCTTGGCCGGGCATAACGACTGCGGAATCTGGATACGCTCAGGTAAAAAACGCGATGGCCGTTGGCTGCAAACTGCGACATCAACTGTTGCGGGCGCTGAAACCTGAACGACCAGTCAATTATCGAAAAGCAGATTACATCGGCTCGCGCGGGAGTTGCGGCCTTCAATGGGTGATTCAGGATTGCCTTCACTTCAGGCTCCGGCAGGTGAGGCAACAATGTAATTGAGCGATAAAAATCCGAATCACCGATTCTGGCCAGCACATCCGCAATCTGCTTTTTGGCAGTCAGCCGGTCGGTAATCAGGTTGGAAAGTATTCGCAAACCGAAACGGCTGCGGACAAATTCGACGGCTCTGCGACGCAAAGGATGCGGAATCAGAACTCGCAGAGCCGCGCGAACAGCTCGATATTTTCCGTTGGGCAGTTCCTGAAGAAGCGCCAGACGGATTCGTTGAAATAGGTTGAATTGATTGTCAGCAGTTTGCTGGTGATGTTTTTGCCGCATACGAACGTTTATCACAATTGCGGTGAGGTCTTATTTGAGGCGACGCGCAATATACAACAGCGACGGAAGTCGGCCAAACCGGAACAGCAAACGAGAGGTGGCGTGATGCCCGATTGACTAAATTTTGACCGTCACCTATAACTCCGACCGCCCCGTAGTTACGGCTTTTCACCGGCTCAAGCTACTCGATCACCGCTACCGGCGGCGAATAACTCCCTTAACCAAGGCAATAAAAATGTCAGTTGGAACAAGCAAGGCTCAAGCTTCGGAGCGGCAATTTGCCGCAGCGCCAGTCTACGACTCCATGCAGACGGGAAATCCGTTTTTGTCGGAGCTGAAAGAGTTGATTCGGTATCGTGACCTTTTGTGGCAACTGGTTTCACGCAATATCAAAACCCGTTACAAACGATCAGTGCTGGGAATTTTCTGGACGATGCTCAACCCTTTGCTGATGATGCTGGTGCTGACGTTCATCTTTTCCAACATCTTTCGTTTTCAACTGCCGCATTATGCGACTTACGCTTTGTCCGGGTTGGCGCTTTGGAATTTCTTTGCGCAGACGACGACAGGGGCAATGAGCGAGTTAATTTGGGGAAGCAGTCTGATGCACCGGATTTATCTGCCGCGTTCGATTTTCGCCATCAGTGCGTTGGGGACGTCTCTGGTTAATTTGGTGCTGACCCTGATTCCGTTGTTTGTGGTCATGCTTATCACCGGGACTCCGTTGCGTCCGGCGCTGCTGATACTGCCGTTGCCGATTATATTAACGGCGATGTTCGCGCTTGGCGTGGCGTTGATACTTTCGCGCGTTGCTGCTTTCTTTGCAGATGTTTTGGAGATGTACCAGATACTTTTGATGGTGTGGATGTATCTGACGCCGATCATCTATCCGAAAGAAATTATCCCTGAACGTTTGCGCTGGTTGTTCAACTTGAATCCGCTGTACCACTTGATAGAAATTTTTCGCGCACCGTTGTTGGTCGGCTGGCTTGCCGGTCCAAATACCGTGCTGGCTTCGGTCGTTGCGGCATTGGCGACACTGGCTTTTGGCTGGTGGTATTTTTCCAGGAAGGCAGATGAGCTTGCTTACCGAATCTGAAAACCCGAAAACTAAAGAAAAGCCGGTTTTGCCGGGCAGCCCAGCCGACACAGTCGGCAGGCCGGGCGGAAAGCCTGAGGAAAAAGATGACGCCGAGATTGTCATTCGTATAGAGAACGTTTCGGTTGTTTATCGAGCGCCCAGTGAACACATCAAAAGCTTAAAAGAATACGCGATTCGTTTGTTGAAACGGCAGGTTACGCATCAGGAATTCAGGGCGCTAACCGATATCAATCTGGAACTCAGACGCGGCGAAGTCTTCGGCCTGATCGGTCACAACGGTGCAGGCAAAAGCACCATGTTGAAAGTGGTTTCGCGCGTAATGAAACCAACTCATGGACGGGTCTGGGTAAAAGGAAGAATCGCCCCGTTGCTGGAACTTGGCGCAGGATTTCACCCTGAATTGAGCGGGCGCGAAAACGTCTTTTTGAATGGAACATTGCTGGGTTATTCGCGCGTCGAGATGAAAGGTTTGTTTGACAGCATAGTCGAATTCGCCGAGCTGGAAGATTTTATTGATGCGCCGCTCAGGACGTACTCAACTGGGATGACCGTGCGGCTGGGATTCGCTGTTGCCACGGCGACTCGCCCTGACATTCTGATAGTTGACGAGGTGTTGGCGGTCGGTGATGAACAGTTTCAGGAAAAATGCGCCGACCGGATTGCGGATTTTCGACGCCAGGGGACGACGATTTTGTTAGTCACGCATTCATCCGCAACGGTTAAAAATATGTGTAATCGCGCCGCCTTGCTGGATCACGGGCGACTATGCGTGGTCGGTTTGCCGGGTGACGTCATTGACGAATACCACATACAGCAGCACAAAAAAAATTCCAGCGCTGTGGCTGAAGCGGACGAAGTAAAAGGCAATTCCGAACAGCATTCCTCTGCTCAATCAGACCAGTGTGAAGCCTCTCCTGAAGTTCTGACAATGGAAGCAGAGGCTTTGAAGCGCGATTGGTTTTATGAGTTTGAATTGTCTGGCGGTTCAGTCACAAATTCTGATTTACCTGAACCGGCCAGAAGACTCCACACAGACCGTTTGGCGATGGTTAATTCGGCGCTCGGCGAAGCATTCGGAACCAATTTTTCCACGCTCTCCTGTTTGGACATAGGCTGCAATCAGGGTTATTTCGCCATTGAAATGGCTCGGCGTGGGTTTGGAAAAGTGCGAGGCTTTGACCCCAGGCATCAAAATATCGAAGACGCGATTTTAATGCGTCGTATTTATGGATTAGATAATTTGGGGTTTCAAGTCGCCGATATCAACAGCGTTTCTGCCAACGAAATTGGGCAATTCGATGTGGTGTTGATGATGGGCGTTCTGTCCTGGCTGGAAAATCCAATAGGTGCATTGCGTAAGGCGAAGGCTTTGACCAAAAAAATGCTGATCATTGAAACGCCAGTTGCATCCGATCTTTCAGGTGAAGTTGACTGGGGAAACCGCCAGGCTCCGGAAACATCGCTGGGAGCGTTTGCCGTGCTGGATCAAACCGCCGAATGCAACTCGACCTTTGGCAGTTTGACCGATTTATCACTTTGCCCCGGACGCGAAACCCTGGTTCAGATACTTGGTAAGTTGGGATTTTCCAGCGTCGAGGTTATGCCGGTTTTGCCTCACGCTCATGAGCAGTTGGTATCCGGGGGCAGAATTATGATTGTCGCGAAGGTTTAACGGACCGATTAACGCAGAAATCCGAATACGTGACTCATGAAAGTTTTATCCATCTTCGGCACTCGTCCTGAAGCCATCAAAATGGCTACGGTAATAAAAGAACTCGCCCGACATTCAGAAATAGAAAACGTAGTTTGTGTCACGGCTCAGCACCGCCAAATGCTGGATCAGGTTTTGTCGCTGTTCGACATTCAGCCCGATTACGATTTGAATCTGATGCAGCCAAACCAATCACTGGCTCAACTGACGGCCACAGCGTTGTCCGAACTTGATGTCGTATTGGAACGGGAGAAGCCGGATTGGGTGTTGACTCAGGGTGACACGACGACGGCGATGGTTGGCGCGCTGGCAGGGTTTTACCGTCGCGTCAAGGTCGG
>JAGNMH010000393.1 GCA_017991275.1 Acidobacteriota bacterium | reverse complement strand
GATCTGGGCTGCCGAACCGCTCATGCCGCTGACCGTAGCGACCGAATCGCTTGTAAACAAATCCGCTGGCAAAACATTTGCAATCGTCGAAAACGCAGCATAAGCAAACGTCGCGGCTCCAAACAACAGAGCAATCGCAAACAGGTTCGTAGTGAAAATTGTCGGGATCAACAGCGCAACGCCGAATCCACCGAATACCGCCAACGCTCGCCGCGCAGCGCCCAACGACCAACCGAGTTTAATCAAATAACCAGACAGCCAGCCGCCAAAAAAGTTTCCCAGATCAGCGGCGATGAACGGAATCCAGACGGCGATCAATCCACTTTTCAAATTGATACCTTTGGAAACCAGATAAATCGGAAACCAGTCCGTCACAAAAAACCAGACCGGATCAGTCAACGCCTTCGACGCAATCGTCCCCCAGGTTTGCGGCAGCTTCAACAAATCAAACCAGCTTTTGCGTGGCACGCCTTCTGTCGGTTCGTAATCCAGCTTATCCTGCTGAATCATTTGCAACTCTTCGGCGCTGATGCGCGGATGAGTTTCCGGCGTATGATAAAAACGCCGCCACAGAATTAGCCAGAAAAATCCCAGAACGCCCGGAATGATGAACGCTGGACGCCATCCCCAACGCAGATAAATCGGCACAATGATGAGCGGAGCAATGGCTCCGCCAATGGAAGAGCCGCTGTCGAACAACGCCGTGGCCAACGCGCGCTCCTGTTTTGGGAACCATTCCGAAACGGCTTTTGTTGCTCCGGGCCAATTGGCCGATTCGCCCGCGCCCAGCAGAAAGCGAAATCCCGCGAAACTGTACAACCCTCTGGCCAGCGCCGTCAGCATTGAGACTACCGAATACCAAATGACCGATAGCGTCAGTCCCAATCGAGTGCCGATGTGATCCAGCAGGCGCCCATTCACCGCCAGCCCGATGGAGTAAGCTACGCGAAACGAAATCGCCAACATTGCGTAATCAGTGTTCGTCCAATTGAACTCCACCTTCAGATACGGAGCCAGATTCGACAACGTCTGCCGGTCAATGTAGTTGATGACAGTTGACAGAAAAAGCATTCCGCCAATCCACCAGCGAAGTTTGCGAATCGGTTTTGTGTTGAAGTTAGTCATTTGTCGAAAAGAAAAGATTCTTCCACGAAGGCACACAAATGAAGACACGAAGAAAGGAGTAGACAAGATTCACAAGATTGCGCAGGATTGATTTCAACTTGATGTGTATTCATCCGGGCCAATCCATCATCCTGTTGAATCCCGTAAATTCTGCCTAAAGTTCCCATCTTCGTGTTTTCTTCGTGTGCCTTCGTGGAGAAAAAAACTATGCCTGTGAAAGCCCGTTGCCCGGAGTCGAAATCATCACTGCGCCTTCGCCCATCGAGTCACGATTTTGCGGCGCATAAAATTCCCGTTGAACGCGATCAACCAGCAGTGCGGCGTGTTCAGTCGTTGTCAGCGCCAACACGTTTCCGCCAAAGCCTCCGCCCATCAATCGAGAGCCGTACACCAGCGAATCAGCGCGCAGCAGTTCGATCAACTGTTCCACTTGCGGAGTTGAAACGTCATACAAATCGCGCAAGCTGTCGTGAGTTTGGTTGATCAGTTCGCCCAACCGACGCATTGAGCCTTCTTCGGATTGAAAGTTTCGCAACGCGGTGACGGCTTCTTTCACGCGCCAGACTTCGTCCAGATGGTGCAACGCGCGCGCGCGAATTTTCAGCGGCTGGCTGCGACGTTCGGCGATAAGCGCCGGAAATGCGGCTTCGCAGTTTTGAAAGGTTCGCGGACTGAAATCGCGCAGTTCATCCAGCGACATTGTTTCCGGCAATTGATTGAGCAAGGCGCGCAAAGTCTCTGGAGTTTTAGAAGCTCCGTCGCGCAACAACGCCACGCCGTATCGCCAATCAATAAAACTATGTGGAGCCTGCGTTTCCCAAGCTTGGATCAAAGCCGGAATCATCAACCGCGACACCGCCGCGCGTTCGTTGTATTCCAACATGACTTCGCGGCCTTTGTCGGCGGCGTGAGTAAAAAACGTTACCCAGCGGAATCGCTCCGACGGCAGCGGCACAGTTTCGGCGCGGTTGTCGGCAAACGTCGGATGCACCGCTTGATGCCGTTTGGCCAGACAGATTGCCGTTTGATCCAGCGAACCTCCGCGCGTTCCCAAAAACCATTCGGCCTGCGATGAATCCTGCGCCAATTCGGCGAGATCGAATTCAATTTGATTGGCTTGGCGAATGGCAGCGCCCGCCAACACAACCAACGCCGAAGACGACGAAGCTCCGCTGTTGGCCGGAATCGTCGAAGCTATCAAAAACTCGAAACCATTTTTGATAGCCTCGCCAAATTTCCACTGCGCGAAGCTGACTGAGCCTTTGACGTAATTGCTCCAATCGGGCGCGGGAACCGGGCGATTGAAAACAAACTCTTCCCAACTTTTCTCGCCGCAGCTTGGTGACTGAATGTCGCTGAGCAAAAACTCAAACGGCGCAAAATTTTCGTTCATTGAAGCGCCGCAAACTCGACCGTCGCCAGTTGGACGAAAGACCATCGTCATTGCGTGTTCGTGGCTGCCAAACGGCAACGAAGCCGTCGGCAGATACGACACATAATCCACGTGTTCGCCCAGAATGTTGATCCTGGCCGGAGCGCGCAAAACTGAAGCGCCGCCTTCGCCATACAATTGGCAAAAGCGGCGTAGCAACAATTCTTTGTTTGAAGAGTTATCGGCTGGCATCTTCGGCTAGCGATTTCAGTTGTTTCGTGCGGCGCTGGGTTTCATCTTCCAGACAAGTATATTTGATGAGCGGCTGCATACTGCCGCCATCAAATGTGAAAGCCTCGCAATCGCAATGAGCATCACGAAATTGAATCCAGGCAAGTTGCGCGATCTTGAGTTTTTGTTTGTGCTCCGATGACAGTTTGGCCATCGTTTGCTGATAAACCTTGTTCAATTCAGCGTCTGCTTTTCGATACTCATCCCCGGCGCAGCGATTCATTTCGCCTTGTGTCATCAAATCTCCGCAGGCCACCTTCTTTGCAGGTTTAGCTGCTGGCTTTTGCGCGACAGCAATTGCTAACAGCAAAATCGAAAGCAGCAAAACGGCAATCAACTTTCCAGCTTTTACCTTTTCAACTTTCATCTGGTTTCCTTTAGCCTTTGCACTGCGCCAGCCACAGAGCGCGGTAATACCGCATCAGCCGAATCGGATCGGAAGTTTCAGGAATTTCGGCCAGACAGTAACGGTTGTAGCCTGCGGCTTTCATCATTCCGAACAAATCGCTCCACGGATATTCCGGTTTCCAAAGCTCGTTGATGTGAGCGTTGCGAAGGTATGGCTTCAGCATTTCAAAGCCCGGTTTGATCGAACCGCCAATCAAATCTTCAGGGTTGGAGTTCCAGCAAATGCCTACGTTGGAATGGTTTGCGGCTTTCATCATCCCGGCCATCCGCGGCGGCAAGCAGGAATCTTTGCCGTGAACTTCTACCCAGATTTCGACTCCGGCTGGCTTGGCGACTTCGCCGCATTCGCGCAAGGCCGCGCCAATCTGCGCGATGGTTTTTTCTTCCGCGACTTCTTTGGGAATTCCGTTCGGGCGAACTTTGACGCCCAGTGCGCCAATATCGTGAGCCAGTTCGATGAAGCGTTTGCACTCGTCAATGTTTTTGCGAACAGTGGATTGATCCGGCGAATGGAATTCGCAAACCGAGCCAAGACTGAGCAAACGAACTTTTGATCCGGCAAAACGAGCTTTGACTTCGGCGCGCTGTTCTTTGGTCAGCGTAGGTTCGACGCCGTGTTTGTGCGTGGTGCGAAGTTCGACGGCTTCAAAACCTGTGGCTTCGCAGTTTTTGATTATTGCAGGAACGTCCCAGTCTTTGGCCAGGTTGTAAGTAACCAGGCCGAGTTTGAAACCTCCGCCGCCGAGCGCAGGGTTGGAGTTTTTTTGCGGCAAAGCGACAGCGGTTTCAGCTCCAACGGACAACGACAATGAACCGGCGGCAACCAGTCCTGTTTGCAAAAAGTTTCGACGTGTTGGTTTGTGCATGATCTTTGGCGGTGATAATTTGCGCGACTCGCAAAACAAAATTGAATCAGGAGCCAACGTGATTGTTTCGTTGATTGCAGCAATGGACAAACGGCGAGGTATTGGGCGCGACAACCAATTGCCGTGGCGTTTGTCCGCCGATTTGAAACGCTTCCGCGAACTGACAATGGGGCATCACATCATCGTCGGGCGGAAGACTTTTGAATCCATAGGCAAACCGCTACCCGGCAGACAAATGATCTTGGTTACCCGTGATCGCAATTTCAACACTGGTTTTGAAAACGAAATCTGCGCGGTTTGTCATTCGCTTGACGATGCCATTGAACTGGCCCGCTCGCACGGAGAAAACGAGGTTTTCGTTTGCGGCGGAGCAGAAATTTACCAGCAATCAATTGCGCTGGCCGACCGGCTTTATCTGACTTTGGTGAATGCCGAAGTTGAAGCCGATAAGTTCTTCCCCGAACTCAAACTGGAAAACTGGAACGAACTGGAAAGCGTTTTTCATCCGGCGGACGAAAAGAACCAATTCTCGTTCACTTTCAAATTGCTCGCGGTGCCGCGCGCGCAAGGAAGCGGCTGATCAAGCCAATACTTGGCTTACACGCGCAGTACCGTATCAGCAATAGTTACTTTATGAATTGCTTCGACCTGCGACCAACCGATACAGTAAAAGCAAAATGACTGCGCCAATAATGGACATAATCCAGCCTGAGCTGGCTCTTGAGCTAAGGTGAAGAAGGTTCATGCCTATGAACTTTCCGATAAATGAACCGGCGATGCCCAGGATCATGGTCATCAACAAACCCATTGGGTCTTTGCCGGGCAACACGAATCTGGCTATCAGGCCGACGATCAATCCGACGACCGCTGTGTAGATGATTTCCATCATAAGCAAATGCCTCCTTTTGGCTAGGGCGTTGAACCAGGTCAACGAGAGGTTGAAGTTTTCGATTGGTTACTGCTTGAAGGTGTAAAGCGGGCGCATTCTAAACCGAAAGACGATCAATTCAAACGTTATGAAGCAATACCTAAATCTGTTGACGCACGTGCTGGAAAACGGCGTCAAGAAAACCGACCGAACAGGAGTTGGCACGATCAGCGCTTTCGGCCACCAAATGCGATTCGATCTGGCCGCAGGCTTTCCCGTGGTGACGACTAAAAAGCTGCATTTGCGTTCGATCATTTACGAACTGCTGTGGTTTTTGCGGGGGGACACCAACGTCAAATACCTGAACGAAAACCGCGTCAGCATCTGGGATGAATGGGCTGATGCCAATGGCGAGTTAGGTCCGGTTTACGGCAAACAATGGCGAAGCTGGGGCGCAGGTGACGGCAAAACCATTGACCAGATCAGTCAGGTCATCAGCCAGATCAAAAGTAATCCCGATTCCCGGCGATTAATCGTTTCAGCCTGGAACGTGGGCGAGTTGGATATGATGGCGTTGGCTCCATGCCACGCGATGTTCCAGTTTTACGTTGTCGAAGGGAAGCTATCGTGCCTGCTGTTTCAGCGCTCGGCGGATTGTTTTCTTGGGGTGCCGTTTAACATAGCCAGCTATGCCTTGCTGACACATTTGGTAGCTGAACAGTGCGGCTTGCAGGTTGGCGAATTCATCTGGACAGGAGGCGATTGCCACATTTACCTGAACCATCTGGAACAGGTGAAACTGCAATTGTCACGACAACCTATGGCGCTG
>JAGNMH010000392.1 GCA_017991275.1 Acidobacteriota bacterium | reverse complement strand
CCAATCGGGATTTCAATTTGAATTTCGTCGCCTGCCCCCTCTTTCTGATAGTAACGTTCAAGCTTCTCTCTAACTCCGTGAGCGCCAACGCGGACAATTGGATCGGTTGCCGGGTTATAAGAGTTGTCGCGGTCAAAGACTTCCCGGCCAATCAGGTATTCATTCAATTCGGCGCCTCGCCCAGCAAGGTGAAATTCGCAGATCAGGCGTAGAAATTTTTGCTTCATTGGCGCATGGGCAAAGTGCTTGCTGGCCATGACACGATCAATTGCCAGTCTGATTTCGTCTGGATTGATGCTGGAGTCTGGTTGCGTAATTTCAGTTTTCTGTTTTGCCGGAATCGCCATAACTTATTGATTGCATTACGTTATTAACCTTATTTGTAACGGTTAGTAGCCGTAAGCCGGTTGACTGTATGCTGGTGATAAAGTAAAGAGTGACGTATCTGTTGACGGCTGGAATTATACTGATAAGTAATTGGTTTACCAAGCTTTGCTGGGATTTCAAAAATTCTCTCAATTGCCAAAACTCAGTCCTGGGTTTTGGTCGTGTTAATTCAATAACCTCAATTTCAAGAAGTATGGCTTGAGGCTTAGTTCCTTTGACGCCCCTGACTGTCTTTTTAGAGTCCAGGCTTTAGCTTGCATTTCTTCTGAATAGACACGCTGAAGCGTGAACTCTAAACAAACGCAGCGGGGAAAATTTTCTGGAGGCTATCCAAATGCGAACCCAATCCGAAACAGTTCGAAGTTATTTAGGACTGTGCGCGCTCGCTTTTTTGGTCTCGGTGATGCTCATTTCTCAGTCTTTGGCTCAGACCACATCAAGCGCGACATTGCGTGGAACTGTCAAAGATCCGAGTGGGGCAGTCGTTCCAAATGCAACAGTGACGCTGACCCTCGTCACGACGCAATCCGAACGTAAAACCAAGACCAGCGGCGAGGGAGTTTACACCTTTACCTCGTTGACACCTGGAATTTACACTTTGACGGTTGAAGCAACCAGCTTCAAGAAGTCTGTGAAGACTGACATCAACCTGAGTCCAAGTGATACCAAAGGTGTTGACGTTGAAATGGCAATCGGCGCGGCGACCGAAAGCGTGACCATCACTGCTTCCGCCGCTGAAGAAATCAAAACAGAAACCGGCGAACGGTCGAATACGATCAAGGCTGCACAGATCGAAAATCTTTCGATCATCAGCCGCAACAGTCTTGAATTGTTGCGTATTCTTCCGGGTGTCGTTGCTCCTGATGCTTCAACCTATCAGATATCAGGATTCGGCGACGCTTCTGCATACGCCGTGAACGGTCAGCGCGGTCAGAACAACAACGTCAGCGTTGATGGTTCTCGCGTCATTGACATTGGTTGTAACTGCGGATCAATCGTCAGTTTGAACAATGACTTTGTTCAGGAAGTGACGGTTCAATCCAGTAACTTCGCCGCCGAACATGGCAACAGCGGAGTTCAGATCAGCGGCACGACCAAATCGGGCGGCAAAGAGTTTCATGGTTCGGCCTACACTTATGTTCGCCACGAAGCTCTGGCAGCCAATGATCGCTTCCGTAATTACATCAAGGCTCAAGACCCGTCTTCGTTGGCAGGAATCAAGCCGATCGGGCAATTTTATTATCCCGGCGGCACGATAAGCGGCCCGATTACGTTGCCGAAAAAAGTCTTTGGCCCGCTCGGCGGATACAATAAAGACCGTGACAAGCTGTTTTTCTTTGTTGGGTTTGAAGTTCAGCGCCAAACTTACGGCGCACCTCCGAAAATTTCCAATGTGCCGTCTTTGGCTCAGCGTAAAGGAGATTTCAGCGGATCTACCGTGAAAATTCCTGCGGGTTTTGCCAATGCCGGCCAGAATGCTCCAAACGGCAATCTGGCTCCGTATATTAATCCGATCGGTCAGGCGCTGATCAATCTTTACCCTGCGCCAAACTCGAACATCCCTGGTCAGAACTACATTTCGAACACGACCCAGACTCAACATCGTAAAGATTTGAAGATGCGCTTCGATTACAAGCCCAGCGACAAAACAAACATTTACGTTCGTCTGACTCGTGAGCGGCAGGAAGAGGTCAACCCTTACGGAATTTGGTGGGGGCCTTCGACCTTTGAATTGCCGACGAAGAATGTGCAGCAAGACCTTGGTCGTTCAG
The DNA here is from genome assembly GCA_017991275.1 of Acidobacteriota bacterium. GTDB lineage: Bacteria > Acidobacteriota > Blastocatellia > RBC074 > RBC074 > RBC074. The sequence goes on along the minus strand of JAGNMH010000392.1, from coordinate 3,609 downwards.
CGGCGGTGGGCATCACCAGTGTTCTCAATCCGACGATGACCAACGAAGTTGTTATCAGCGCCAGCAAACTGACGTTGGATAACCAGTATGCTGATCCTGAAAAGGTCAAACTTTCGACCTTGGGTTTAAGCAACATCTGGCATCTGCCGTTTGACAATACCCAGTTTGGTCGCCAAAGCCCGTATGTTTCGCTTTCGCTGATCAGTTGGGCGCAAGGCCAGCTGTGGTCGCCGGGAACGAACCCGATTTTTGCCTATAACGACAGCTTTTCGGTTAGCGACAACCTCAGTAAGGTGAAAGGAAGCCATACGCTGAAGTTCGGCGCACTGATCGAACAGGGCAACAAGAAGCAGAATTTCCAGGGTGATCCCGATTCGCAAGGTTTGATCGGATTCAACAACTGGAACGGCAACGGTACTGGAAACGATTTCGCTGATTTGCTGGTTGGCCAGCTAACTGACGTTCAGCACGGAACCCAGCCGCCGGTCGGTAACTATCGTTTTTACAACTACGAATTTTACGGACAGGATTCGTGGAAAATTCGCTCGAACCTGACTCTGGAATATGGTCTTCGTGCCAGCCACCTGACCATCAATAAGGAGCGCAAAGGATTCGATATTCTGTTCAGCCCGCAGGCTTACAAACCAGGAGCCGGTTATTACATCAACGGCGATCCATTCCATCCGAATGGGGTCTTGTCTGCTGCACGCGGAGAAATCCAGAAAGGTTCTTTCGATCCTCCGGCAGTTGAATGGGGACCGCGTATTAACCTGGCCTGGAGTCCGCTGAAGAATGACAAACTGGTTATTCGCGGTGGCGCGGGCATTTTCTACAATCGCGTTCAGGGCAACTTCCAGTACGACGCAACACTTCGTTCGGCGCCGAACGGCAACGTCGGTGCAAGTCTTGGTCCGGGCACGTCAATTCCCGGAGCTTTCAAGCCGGACGGATCGCTTTACACCTTCAACGATCTGGGCGGTTTGACGCTCAGCAACATGGGAATTGTCACTTTGCCGAACGGACAGAAAGTGCCGGTCAACCCATTGAAGCTGGCGAACGGCGGAGCTACGATCATTTCGCCGGATCCCAATTCGAATAATTTCCCGACTACTTACACTATGAGTTTAAGTGTCGCTACACGTCTGCCATTACAGACAGTGTTCGAAGCCGGTTATGTCGGAACCTTTGGCCGTCACCTGGCGGCTCGTTTACCAATCAATGCCGTTCCTCTTGGAGCGTTGTTGAAGGGAAGCGTTACAGGTGATCCGGGCAGCACGATCAGTTTCCTGGCAAATCCAAACTGCGACCCCGGTGCGGTTGATGCCACTGGCAAAGTCATCAGAAACGGTAACTGTGTGATTCAAACAGCGTCAGGGGTCAAAGCTGACCTGACCAGCCCGTTGGTTCGTCAGTCCCTGGATGGCGGCGTGGTTAACAAATACCGTCCATACCCGGATTTGGGCGCTGTTCGTTACCAGGAATACACCGGCACATCGAATTACCATTCATTGCAGACAACACTGAGCCGTCAGGCTGGAAAGAATCTGCAATTCTTTGCCACCTACACCTTCTCGAAAGTGTTGGGAACACGCGGCGGCGAATTCAGCGATCTTGATCCGCTGGATGTTCGTGGACGTTCGTATGGCGTTCTGGATTATGACCGCACGCACATTTTCAACTTGTCGTACAACTACAACCTGCCGAATTTCTCGCCGAGCAACAACGCTTTCTCGAAGGGATTGCTGAACGGTTGGCAGATGTCCGGCATCACCACATGGTCCAGTGGCACACCGGTCAACATCAGATTTAACGGAGATGTGGCCAACCTTTCATTGGCCGCCTTTGGTTCGGACGCTTTCGCTGCTACCGCACAGTCGGCTGGTTCGATTGCCCCGATCTTCTCGAAGAATCCGAACCTGAGCGGCGGTACTAATGTCGGCGATAGAGTGCTCGACATCAGCGCCATTGGTATTCCGGCGTTTGGTTCATCGGGTGCAACAATTTCGCCGTTCTATTTCCGCACGCCGAATCGCCAGAATTGGGACATTTCCTTGTTCAAGAATTTCAAGATCAAGGAATCCAAGAATCTGCAGTTCCGTGCTGGATTCTTCAATATCTTCAACCAGGCATTTCCGAAGAATATTGATAACGGTAACGCCAGCAACAGCGACATTTACTTGACGCTGAACACGACTTGCACGCGCACACCAGTCAATCAGACCATTGTGTCTGCGACTGGTGTTGTTACCCAGTTTACCCAAACCTTCGCCAATGGCGCGGGCGGCACAAACCAGGGTGTTTGCGATCCGTCGAAGGGATTTTCGTTCACTCAAGACACGCTTAATAACTTCGGCAAAATCACAAACAAACGCGGTCAGCGCGTTATTGAATTGGCTCTGAAGTTCACCTTCTAGACTGTTCAAATACAAAACCCACTCTTGGCGTCAGGAAGGATGAGCAATCAAACTTTCTGACGCCAATTTTTTCTTTGAACTGATTGGTGAGACTTCGGGAGTGGCTGGTATACTTTGGTTGATTAAACTTATAACCCAAACCCAAATGCAGGTAGTTTTATGTTGGCCAAGCTGGCATTGATGTTAGTGATCAGCGTGACGCCGGTTCAAGACGGCGAAACAGTTCGTCAATCCGAGCGGCATTTTGCCCGCGGCGTCGAACTGCAACAAAAAGGCGATCTGGAAGGCGCGAGACAGGCTTATGAATCGGCGTTGAAGTTGATCCCTCGCCGGTCAGACGCCCTGTCGAATCTGGGAGTGATTTTTGCCAAGCTGGGCCAGTACGAACAGGCTGTCAAAAGCTACAAATCTGCGCTGGAAATTGACCCTTCCGGATCGGCAACCAGGTTGAATCTGGGAATTGCTCACTTTCAATTGCAGCAGGTTGACTCTGCTCGCACAGAGTTTTCCCGGGTCGTCGCATCACAGCCAGACAATCAGCAGGCCAGGCAGCTGTTGGGCGTTTGTCTTTTCCAGCTTGGGAAAACCGCCGAAGCCATCGAGGAGCTTGAAGCGGTTTATGCCGTTCAGCCCGAAAACATCGGAGTCGCTTATATGCTTGGCACGGCTTATTTGCAAAACGATCAGGTTGAAAAAGGCCGGGCATTGATTGACAAGGTCTTCAAATTTCTGCCGCCAGCCGAAGGGCATTTGATTCTGGGCGCACTGAACGCTGCGACTCGCAATCATGCTGGAGCGGTTGAAGAACTGAAATTGGCGGCGAAATTGAACCCAAAACTGGCGACTGTTCATACTCAACTTGGAGTCACATATCTGGTGACTGGAAACCGCGATCTGGCTATGGATGAATTTCGCGCCGAGCTTGAAAATTACCCTCGCGATTTTATGTCCAACCTGCGCCTGGGCTGGCTGTTGCGCGAAGACGGGCGTTTGGACGAGGCCGAGCCGTTGTTAAAGCTGGCAATTGAAATGCGCCCAGATGACATTGCCGCGCTGTTTCATTACGCACAACTGGTTCAGGCACGCGGCAAAACTGAAGAAGCTGTCAAATTGTTGGAACACGCTGTCGAGCTTCAAAAAGATTTTCGGCAGGCTTATGTGATCCTTGCTCGACTGTATTTGAAACAGAAACGCA
>JAGNMH010000391.1 GCA_017991275.1 Acidobacteriota bacterium | reverse complement strand
AGGATCGAATCAAGGACTTTATCGCCAACCCTCGCTCGAACGGCTATCAATCACTGCACACCTCGGTCATAGGCGAAGAAGGTCATCATTTTGAAGTTCAGATTCGCACTGAAGAAATGCATCGTGTTGCCGAAGAAGGCATCGCCGCTCACTGGAAATATAAGGAAGGGAAAGGGCAGGACACCAGCGAAGATGAAAAGATGAAATGGCTGCGTATGTTGGTCGAATCGCAGCATGATTTGGACGCACGCGAGTTTGTTGATTCGCTTAAAGAAGAGTTGCATCTGGAACCGACAGAGGTTTATGCCAGAACACCGAAAGGCCGTGTTCTGGAATTGCCGCTTGGAGCCACGCCCGTTGATTTTGCTTACGCCATCCATACACAAGTCGGGGATCAATGCATCGGCGCAAAAGTTAATGGTCGGATCGTTCCCTTGCAGTACAAAATTCAAAGCGGCGACACAATTGAAATTCTGACCAGTGCGAACCAAAAACCAAACCGCGATTGGTTGAGGTTCGTCGTCACAACGCGGGCGCGCACCAAGATCAAACATTACGTCGCGCAAAGAGAGAATGAAGAAGCCGTTGAAGTCGGGCGCAAGATGTTTGAAAAAGAGGCCCTGCGATTGAAACTGAAGCCGAAGCAGGTACTGGAAGATTCGCTGCTGGAAAAATACAGGTTGGACAACGGTTATCCCAAACTGGAAGATATGTACGCGGCTATTGGTTACGGCAAATTGGTGGCTAAAACGCCGTTGGGACGCTTCATCCCGTCCGACAAACTGGAAGAGCTTGATAACGCAACTGCCACGCGGTTGCAGCAAATGACTCAGGTCGTCAAACGCGCGCTGAAGTTGGGAGATGACCGCATCACCGTCAAAGGTGTTGATAACGTGCTGGTTTATCGCGCACAGTGTTGCAGCCCAATTCGCGGTGAGGAAGTCATAGGCTACATTACTCAGGGCAACGGCGTGGGCGTTCACGCCCGCCGCTGCAAAAATGCTGATAGTTTGATGGTCAACCGCGAGCGAATCATCGAAGTCAATTGGGTCGGTGACGGAAGCAACGAGCCTTATGCGGTGACGCTGGCGGTCAGGACTGAAGACAAAACCGGTCAATTGGCCGCATTGTTAAAAGTCGTCGCGGACATCAAAACCAACATCCGTAATGCGCGCACTGACGATAGCGACAACGGCGACGGAGTAAGATTGATAGAACTGACCGTTGATATTATGGATTTGAATCACCTGGAGCGCGTCCGCAGCGCGCTCAGAAAAGTTCAAGGCGTAATCGAAGTCGAACGAACTGCGCCTCAAACCTAATTCACCGCGAATAATCTAGCCGGTTGAAAACCATCAGTCGAAAGCTCAACAACTGACAACCTAACAGTCATGATGTGTGCGACGCCCTGAAACAAAGAAAATCTCGGCGCAAGAGTAGAGCAATCCTGTTCAGGTTGCTCTGTTTACTCGAAAGACGACTTTCGAGAATATCGGGCAACCTCGACAGGATTGCCCTACTTTTCCTAGGAGAACCTAAAATGCCTATGTCGGCCAATCGTAAAAAACTTAAGGGAAATTTGTCTCTGCTTCTGGCGGTCATCGCCGCTTCACTGGCGGCGAGCATTGCGCTGCCGCTGATGACTGCTTCCGGGCAAGGTAGCAAAACGGCTATCAAAGAACGGATTCAAACCGCACGCGCCAGAAAGGGAAGTCGTTTTCGCCAGCCACAGGAACGTCAACCCAAGCGTGAAACTCAAACGCAAATTCCATTAATTCAGAAAGAGACAAATTCGCTTTTATCGGTTTTTCCGAATTGGCCGCAGGGTCTGAACAGCCAATCTGGCAACGGAGTTGAATGGCCTAATTTCAGGCTTCCATCAGACAAGCAGGAGGAAGAGGCTTTCGACAAACCGCGTGAAGCCGCCAGCTATTTTTTGAAAAAACGTTTGCCCGTCGGCGAAAAGGAACTGCCGATGGAAAAATACTTCGAGGCGCAGGAGCAGATAAGTTCGATGCGGCAGTTTTCGACTTCGCTCAATCGCTTCCTGACGACGGAAGAGTCGGCGGCGCTGCGCGTTAAATCCGAAGCAGAAACTGCTGCAGCCGGATGGACTCCTTTGGGGCCTGGCAACGTCGGTGGGCGGACAAGGGCTTTGCTTATCAATCCTCAAGACCCGAACGTGATGTATTCGGCTGGCGTTAGCGGAGGCGTCTGGAAATCTACCAATGCGGGCCAAACCTGGGCTCCGATCGCCGACTTGCTGGGAAATATCACAGTCAGTTCGATGGCGTTTGAACCCGGAAATCCGAGTGTGATTTACGTCGGCACAGGTGAGGGCGTTTTCGGTCAGGAGTATGACGGCGATTTAAGCAGCGGCGATTTTCGTGGCGCTGGAATCTTCAAGACGACAAACGCTGGCACAAGTTGGACTCGGCTGGACAGTACGAAGACTGCTGATTTTTACTTCGTCAACGACATTGCCGTCAGTACGGCGGACAAGAATCGAATTTACGCAGCCACTCAAACCGGAGTCATGCGTTCGCTGGACGGAGGCGCGATCTGGACAAAGGTGCATGACCCTATTGGCCCTCGCGGAGTGACGGTTACCTCCGGTTGTTTGGACCTGGCGCTGAGAACTGACAAGACGACGGATGTTCTTTTTGCTTCCTGCGGCAATTTTGAGCAGGCGCTGGTTTATCGCAACAATGACGCTGGGGGCGCCGGAACCTGGGATGTCTCTTTGAGAGAAACTGGAGTCGGGCGAACGGCGTTGGCGATTGCTCCTTCCAATCAGGACGTCGTTTACGCGCTGGCTTCCAGCATTCAACGAACTGATCAGCAATTTTCGCTATATGCGGTTTTCCGCTCAACCAATGGGGGAACCAACTGGACGGCTCAGGTTCGCAATACGGATCCCGGCAAAATCAACCGCTCGATTTTGTCTGCTTCGGCCTTCGCCGTGGCAACTGATTGCGGATTCGATACTGAAGACTCGATTTTTGCCCAGGGTTGGTACGATCTGGCGATTGCGGTTGATCCGGTAGATTCAAATCGTGTCTGGGTCGGAGGTATCGAGATTGCTCGCTCGGACGACGGCGGGGTGAACTGGGGCGTGGCCGGACTTGGTTATGTCAATTTCAACGGAGACCCAACTCCGATTCACCCCGACCAGCACACCATCGTCTTTCATCCGAAATATGATGTCGCGGCCAATCAAACGGTCTTTATAGGCAACGATGGCGGTTTATTCCGCACTGACAATGCTCGCGCGGCTGCGGCTACGACTCCTGCCAATGTCTGTAATCCGAATTCAATCGGCGTCAAATGGACTTCCATAAACAACAACTATGGCGTGACGCAGTTTTACAGCGGCGCGGTTTCGGCTGATGGCAAAACGTATTTGGGCGGCACTCAGGACAACGGAACGGTTTTGGGCACTGACGATAAAGGCATCAATGGATGGCGGATGGTCAATGGCGGCGATGGCGGCGGAGTGGCGATTGACCAGACAAACGCCAACACTGTGTTTGCCAGTTTTCCAGGCATTTCGTTCAGGAAGAGCACCGACGGCGGCAACTCTTTTGGTGATTCGACTTTTGGCATCAATGACGGTGGAGCATATTTCGTTTCTCCGATGACGATGGATTCCAGCGATTCTCAGCGGCTTTGGACTGGTGGTTTTTACCTGTGGCGAACTGCAAACAGCGCCGCGCAGTGGGAACGAGCCAGCGCGATTACCGCCGGGACAGAATCCGTCACTTCAATTGCCATTGCGCCGACCGATTCAAACAGGGCGCTGGCAGGAATGGGCGACGGATTGGTTTTGCGAAACAGCGCCGCGCTGACTTCGACCAGCACAACAGTGTGGCCCGATTCCCAACCGCGAGACGGATGGGTTTCCTCGGTAATTTTCGATCCAAACAACCGTGATATTGCCTATGCCACATATTCCAACTTCGGAGGCGCTCACGTTTACAGAACCATTGACGGTGGCCAAACCTGGACAGTTGCTGACGGCAGTCAGGTCAGCGGCGGCAACTTGACCGGGCGAATACCGGATGTGCCGGTTCACAGTCTGGCAATTGACCCGTCAAACACGGCCAGATTGTATGTCGGAACCGATGTCGGCGTTTTCGTCAGCACTGACGGCGGAGCGAATTGGGCTGCTGAAACGACTGGTTTTACAAACGCCATCACTGAAAAAGTTCAGATTCACATTTCCGATGGAGTGACCTGGGTTTACGCCTTCACGCACGGCAGAGGCGCCTGGCGAACGATGGTTAATAGCAGCGGTTGCAATTATTCATTGTCGCCTGCAACTCGCGAAATTGCTTCGACGGCTACGACTGGAACGGTCAGCGTCAAAGCTTCTCCGGGCGGATGTAATTGGACTGCGACTTCAAATGCTTCCTGGTTGCAAGTTACAGGCAGCGGCAGCGGCTCCTCTGACGGCACTGTGGGCACGGCCAATTTTCAGGCTGATGAAAACACGACTTTCAATTCGCGCACGGCCACGGCGACGATTGCCGGTCGAACTTTTGCTGTAACTCAGCCCGGACGGATTGATTCAGATGCGCCAGTTGTTGCGATTACCGAACCTGCGATTACTGGCGTTCCGAACAGCAGCGGCCTGGTCAATCTGGCTGGAACGGCTAATGACAACAACGTGGTTTCCTCGGTCGTTTGGCAGTCGGATCGAGGAGCCACGGGGTCTGCGGTTTACACGCCTGCAACCGGCACGTGGACTGCGACGGGAGTTCCGCTTTCACCTGGAATCAACTTGATTACCGTGACGGCGCGCGATACGGCTGGCAATCTGGGCCGCTCGGCTATTTCAATTGCTTCGACGCCGGCTTCGGTTTTGGTCACAATTGCAGGCACGGGCGTAAACGGAGCGACAGGCGATGGCGGTCAGGCAACCGCCGCACAGATTTCTCGCCCCTATCAAATCGCGGTTGACGGCACAGGCAATCTTTACATCGCCGACCTGGACAACCACCTCATTCGCAAAGTCACGCAGGCTGGAGTGATCTCAACAATCGCCGGAATACCCAGAGCCGCCGGTTTCAGTGGAGATGGTGAACTGGCGACAACCGCCCGATTGAATCAACCAGCCGGAGTCGCCATAGACGGTTCTGGCAACGTCTACATTTCCGATGTTACAAACAACCGCATACGCAAAATTACCGCTGCCGACGGCAAGATCAGCACGATTGCCGGAAACGGTCAGGCTGGATCAACTGGCGACGGAGGCCCTGCTACTGCCGCCTCTTTGAACTTTCCATACGGGCTGGTGGTGGACAAAAACGGCGATGTTTATTTTGCCGAATTCAGCAGCAATCGGATTCGCAAGATCACAGTTTCAACTGGAATCATCAGCACCGTGGCCGGGACAGGCACGGCAACTTATAACGGCGATGACAGACCGGCGACCGAGGCTGCGGTCAATGCTCCAATCAACGTGACCTTCGACAACAATGGAAATCTGGTCATAGCCGACAGCGGCAACAACCGCATTCGTAGAATCAACTCTGCCGACGGCAAAATCAGCACGATAGCCGGAACAGGGGCATCAGGGTTTACGGGCGATGGTGGCCTGGCGACTGAAGCGCGTATGACCACTCCGGCTGGCGTGGTTTTCGATTCATCAGGCAATTATTACTTCGCGGACAGGGGCAACAGCCGCATTCGCAAGGTGACTGCCGGAACCAACACCATCACTACAATCGCAGGAGTCGGTTTGTCCGGTTTCAACGGAGACGGTTTGGCCGCGCTG
>JAGNMH010000390.1 GCA_017991275.1 Acidobacteriota bacterium | reverse complement strand
GAAAGACGATCGAAGAATTTATTGCTCGGTCGTATTGTGTGAACGTGGCGAAGTTCAAGTCCTGAATCCGTTCCCTCTCAAAATTATTGAAATTCAGCCCTGTGAAAGCTCGCGTCAATTGCCGCGCGCGATCAGCTCGGAAGTTGAAGAAGATACAGGAATCGCCGGGTTGCACTGTGCCAACCGGCTCACCTTCGTTGGAAACAATCACGGTTGGCAGAATGAATTCGTCGGTCAGGCCGTTTTCGTAAGATGTTTCGATGGCGGCAACGGGATCGGATGTTTGAATGCCTTGCCCGGCGGCCATTGCTTCGTAAGCCAGTTTGACCCGTTCCCAACGTCTGTCACGATCCATTGCATAATAGCGTCCGGAAATTGTCGCAATGCGTCCCAGGCCAAGCTCACGCATTTTCAGGATCAAGCCTGCGACATAACCCTTGCCGGAATTTGGCGAAGTGTCTCTGCCGTCGGTGATGACGTGAACGAAAACACGCTCTACCCCGCGCTGTGCCGCCAGTTCCAGCAGCGCATATAGGTGCGAGTTCATTGAGTGAACTCCGCCGTTTGAAAGCAACCCGATCAAATGCAGAGCAGTTTGTTTACCTGCATCCACGGCCGCAACCAAAGCCGGGTTATCGAAGAACTTTTTACTGGTGATGGCTTCGTCAATGCGAGTGATGTCCAGCGGAACGATTCGCCCGGCTCCTATGTTAATGTGCCCGACTTCAGAACTTCCTGTCTGATTACGTGAAAGGCCGGCTCTTTCGCCCGAAGCTTCGACCAATGCGTGGGGATATTTTCGCAGATACTGATCCAGAAAAGGGGTTCTGGCCAGTTTGATTGCGTTGCCTTCGACTCTGTCGGAATGACCGAAGCCATCCAGAATAATCAGCGCCAGCGGGCGTCTGCGGAGCATCAGATTTGCCATAAGCCCATAATAGCCAAAAGCCGCGACGGGCAAAAGTCTGCTCTCAATGGTTTCAATAAACGCATTGGCAAAATGTTGCGGGTGATTGGGGTGTGTGCTACTTTAACCGCGCTTTCGACAGACCGTTGAAAATTTGCGGGAGTAATTCAGTGGTAGAATGCCAGCTTCCCAAGCTGGACGTCGCGGGTTCGAGTCCCGTCTCCCGCTTCACACATCCATCAAATCGAATCAACCCAATAAGCCGCAAGGAAGTATGACACTCCGTTGCGGCTTTTGAAGTTTTGGCTTGCCATCAGGAGGACTAAAAATGCCAGATTCCCCAAAGCGCAAAATCAAACATTTGCGTTGGTACATAGCGATCTTGCTCTGCTTTGCTTCTGAGCTGAACTACATGGATCGGAACACGCTCTCTGTCCTCAAAGTCACAATTCAAAATGCGCTGCACTTCGACGACCAGGGCTATGCGTTGATTACGGCCACGTTTTTGTGGACGTATGCGGTGGCTTATGTAATCAGCGGCTCTGTGGTTGATCGGCTGGGGTCGCGGCGAGGCTTCCTGGTATTTGTTTCCGGCTGGTCAATTGCGAACATGCTTCACGCATTCGCCACGGGCGTAGGCAGTTTCCAGTTTTTTCGAGGATTGCTGGCGACCATGGAGCCGGCCAATTTCCCGGCTGGAATCAAAGCCGTCACGGAATGGTTCCCGATGCGGGAAAGGGCTTTGGCGGTTGGAATTTTCAATGCGGGGACAGCGCTCGGCAATACTCTGGCAGTGCCGGTTGCGGCCTGGATTGCGTTGAGTTTCGGCTGGCAAGCGGCATTCATTTTTACCGGCGCAATTGGATTCATTTGGGTGATTGTTTGGTATTTCTTTTACCGGCTGCCGGGCGAACATCCAAACATCACGGGAGAAGAGTTAAAACTGATTTCAGAAGGCCGCGAGGCCGAAGAAGAATCCGAGAAAGCGAAACCTTCGTTCAGCCAGTTGTTGAAGATGCCTGAAACCTGGGGATGTGCGTTGGCCAGAATGCTGACCGATCCGATTTCTTATTTTCTTTTCTTCTGGGCGCCAAGTTATCTGGAAAAAGAGCGCGGTTTCAATTTGAAAGAGATTGGAATGTACGCCTGGATTCCTTTCGCGGCACTGACTTTGGGGAATCTGTTTAGCGGGGCCATGCCTCGCTTTTTGATCAGCCGTGGTTGGGATCTGAACAAGGCGCGCAAAACGACAATGTTAGGAGTTTCGTTGGCAATGGTGGTGCTTTGTTTTGCGGTGACACAGGTTGGTTCGCCTGCGATGGCTGTGTTGGTGTTGGCCGGAGTTATGTTCGGGCATTCGGGATGGGGCAACATCACTTTACCCGCCGAAGTCTTTCATAAAAACGCAGTTGGCAGAGTCACAGGCTTCGGCGGATTTTTAGGCGGCATCGCGGGCGGAATCACTCAATTGGTGATAGGCAGCGTCGTCATGAAGTATGGCTATGCTCCGATTTTTGCCGTGTGCGCCGTGATGTACTTGCTGGCTTTGCTGATGGTGCATTTGCTGATTGGCAAACTTGGCGAAATCCGTCAGGTTCCGGCTGAAAGTTAAAGCTGAAAACGAGTAATGTGGAACCCATTCGCCAGCAGTATCCCAAAGAGTGGCGCTCCAAAAAATCCGAAAGCCGCAGCGAAGTTTCAAACTTCGCTGCGGCTTTCGGATTAGTAAAGGCTGGACTTTCGAGATTTACAGCCCTTTGGCGGCGATGAATTTGATCAAGTCGCGGACACGGCAGGAATAACCCCACTCGTTGTCGTACCACGACAGGATTTTCAGCAGGTTGCCGCCGATGACTTTGGTGTATTCGGCATCAACTATGGATGAATGCGAATTGCCTCGGAAATCTGTGGAAACCAGCGGCGCAGTCTCGTAGCCAAGAATGCCTTTCAGTTCGCCATTGGCAGCATCGCTCAAGGCTTTGTTGACTTCTTCAGTCGTGGTGTCCCTTCCGAGTTCTATTACTACGTCAACGACCGAAACGTTTGGCGTGGGAACACGAACCGAGATGCCGTCAAATTTGCCCTTCAGTTCAGGCAGCACCAGTGCGACAGCTTTGGCTGCGCCGGTCGAAGTCGGAATCATCGAAAGCGCTCCGGCGCGAGCGCGGCGCAAATCCTTGTGCGGGAAATCCAGAATGACCTGATCGTTCGTGTACGAATGGATTGTGGTCATCTGAGCTTTCTTGATGCCGAATTTTTCGTTGATGATTTTGGCGACCGGAGCCAGACAGTTGGTGGTGCAGGATGCGTTAGAGATAACGTGGTGTTTGGCCGGATCGTAAACGCCTTCATTAACGCCCAGCACGATTGTCACGTCTTCGTTTTTGGCCGGAGCGCTGATGATGACTTTTTTGACCGCGCCGCGCAGGTGAGCGGCAGCTTTGTCTCTGTCGGTGAAACGACCAGTGGATTCAACGACGATTTCAGCGCCGACTTCTTCCCACGGGATCAAATTGGGGTCTTTTTCGGCAAACACGCGGAAGGTGTCGCCCGCAACCGTGATGGTATTTTCCGTATGGCTGATTTCCTGTTCCAGATTTCCCAGAATCGAATCGTATTTCAGCAAATGAGCCAGAGTTTTTGTGTCGGTCAGATCGTTAACCGCCACGATGTCAAAATCTTTGTCTCCCAGCGCTGTTCGCAGAACATTGCGTCCGATACGCCCAAAGCCATTGATACCTACTTTGATAGCCATTTTTCTTCTCCTGATTAGTTGTGTTGAGGTGGTCTTCAGGCGATGGTTGTGGCGCGAATCGCCTCCATGTCTGAAGTTCGGAAAAGTAGCCTAGCGGGTTGAGTGTGTCAACCGATTTGGCCTTTGAGCGGGCTTGTTTATGGGGAGTTTGGCGGAGTTTGAACTGTAGGAGCGATGCCGCTCCTACAGTTTTGTGGCTCAACTATTCGTAACGCAAGGCTTCAATTGGATCCAGCCGCGAAGCTTTGAAGGCCGGATAGATTCCGGCGATCAGGCCAATTGCCACCGATACGCTAAAACCTATTCCGACGTATAGCATCGGAACCTTTGAAGGGAAGCTGAACATTTTTAGCAGAGTGCTAATCAGGAACCCGATGACAATGCCGATTACGCCTCCGATACCTGTCAGGGTGCAGGCTTCCAACATGAACTGAAACACGATGTCCTTGCGAGTCGCGCCAATAGCTCGACGAACGCCGATTTCTTTTGTTCGTTCGGTGACGCTGACCAGCATGATGTTCATCACGCCAATGCCGCCGACCAGCAAAGCCACGCTGACAATCGGTATGACGATCATCGCCACCATCGCCAGCATCTTGCCGAAACTTTCCTGAATGCCGCTTGGCGTGTCTATCTGAAAGCTGTCCGGTTGATCGTAAGGAACGTTTCGGCGACGGCGCAGCAATTCGCGGGCTTCGTCAACCAGTTTGTCCAGTTGGCCTGATTTGGCTCCGAGGGCGACGAAATTATCCTGTTGCATCGGATACATTGAATGCATGACGTTGTAAGGAATGAAGATCATCGAATCCTGATTGGGGCCGCCTCCGCCCAGCAGGCTTTTGGATTTTTCCAGCACGCCAATGACGCGGAAAACCTTGTTGCCGATCTGAATTTCCTTGTCCAGGGGTTCGTAACCCGCCATCAGCTTTTCGGCAATGTCATAACCAATGATGGCGACTTCGCTGTTGTGTTGATCTTCGGTTTCGTTGAAAAAGCGTCCGCGAGTAATGGCGACTTCTCGCGTGTAAGCATAAGCCGCCCAGACGCCGCGAACCTGCGAAGTGCGAACTTCGTTGCCGCGAAATTTGACCGTCGGCGGCATGCCGGACGGGCGCAGGCTTGGCGAAGCCGCCGCAACAGACGGCAACTGGCTGAGCGCAATGGCGTCTTCCAGGGTGATTGGTTTGCGTTTGCGTTCTTCTTCTGTGAAATCGCTGTGACGCGGCCCCCCGCCCAATCGGCTGACGAACGCGACGTTGGAGCCGAATTGTTCAATCTGCTCCTTGAAGCTGGCTTCCATGCCGCTGGCCAGCGAAGCCACTCCGATCACAGTCGCCGTTCCGATAACCACGCCAAGCACGGTCAGAAACGACCGGAATTTGTGCGACCAGAGCGTCACCATTGCCTGCGATAACAATTCTTTGGTTTGTTGTTTGATCATAACTATTACGATTACTGCGGTTGTTGGTTATTGCGTCCTGTCCGATCTTTCGTCTTTCGCCTTCATCAGGTCGGCCTGTAAAAACCAATGTTCCATTTCCTGTTCAACAGTGAACGCGAAGCGTCCGAACATCTGCTTGACGATATTCATCAGAAGTTGGCGGTCAACGAGATCATCCTGGCGGAGCAACCAAAGCAAGTCCATTTCGTCTTTGCCTCGCCCGGCAAAGTGTTTCAGGAGCACCATCCATTCAGGAGAAACGATTGCTAATCCTTCAGCGGTTTCTTCGGCTTCGGCGAGTGCCGCTTCATACAGAAAAGCTTTTTCATCGTTGCGAACGATCCAATCTACTTCGACTGTTTGCTGATTCAGGTCAACTTGATAGGTTTTACCGCCGAATGTCAGGTCTGCTTTTGCGGGCAGCTCCAACAGTTTTGACGCGATCATATCCACGTCTACTGTCGCTCGCGTGAAGCCGTACAAGTGCATGGCTATCCCACCAGCGAGCGCGTAATCAACTTCTTCGTTGTCAGCAATGCGCGCAACGGTCGCCGCTGCCGCCAGCCCGGTTTCGGTTGAAATGGATTGCCGGGCTGCCGAACTGCTGAGAGCTTGTTTTAGCTTTGGCGTATTCATCTCTTATTCAGCGCGTAAGGCCACAATCGGATCAAGCCTTGCTGCTTTCCACGC
>JAGNMH010000007.1 GCA_017991275.1 Acidobacteriota bacterium | reverse complement strand
CCATCAAAGCGACTGACAGCTTGGGATGCATGGGCACGCGAGCTTACACCTCGTCATCAGCGGAACAGGTTTGCAGTTCTATCCGCTGGCGCATCCGGTCAGGTTGTTGGAAACGCGATCAGGCGAAAGTGGCTGCATCGCTCCCGGAGTCCCGATTACAGCAAACACTTCGCTGACCGTTCCGGCGCGAGGAACCTGTGATGGGCTGAACATCCCGGCTAACGCAGCGGCTGTCACAGGCAATGTCACTTCCGTCAATTCCGGCGGAGGTTACCTGACTATTTATCCCAGTGACGCGGCTCAACCGTTTGTCTCCAATTCCAACTACACGCCGAACCAGATTTTGAACAACGTCTTTACCGTAGGCCTGGGCGCGGCTGATGGAGCTTTCAAAATTTACGTCGTCACCAACACTGACGTAGTCGTTGACATCACCGGTTATTACGCGCCTCCGGGAGCTGGCGGGTTGTTCTTCCATCCGCTGCCTGCTCCGGTTCGATTGCTGGAAACCCGAGCGGGAGAAGCGGTTGGATGCTTCCGCCCCGCAACGCCTTTGTTAGCCAATCAGGATTTCCTGCAACAGGGCAATGGAACCTGCGGCATACCCGGCACGGCGCTGGCGTTGGTAGGCAATGCCACGACGGTCAGTCCGCAGGCCGGAGGTTATCTGAATCTGTTTCCGGCGGATGCCGCGCGCCCGTTCATAGCCAGCGGCAATTACCTTACCAATCAGATTCTGAACTCGCCGTTTACCGTGGGCTTGTCGCCATCGGGTCAGTTCAAGGTTTACACCTCTGCGCAAACTGATCTGGTGATTGACGTGTTGGGTTATTACAGCGCCGACGCCTCCGATGTGAACGGCGCGGGGCTGCTGTTCAGCCCGATGACTCCTGCCAGATTACTGGATACACGACTTGGTGAGACGGCCTGCTTCACGCCCGGAATACCTATCCCCGCCGCAACCGATACTCCGCAAGCGGCTCGTGGAGTTTGCACAATCCCCGCGACGGCTCAGGCAATCGTTGGCAACGCAGCAGTCGTGACTCCGGGCTTGGGCGGCTTCCTGACCTTCTGGCCGAGCAATGCGACCAGGCCATTTGTGGCTTCGTCGAATTACGTGGCCGGAGAAATCTTAAATCGCCATTTCACAGTCGGGCTGGGACTTGATGGAGCTTTTAAGATATACACCTCAACCCCGACTCATCTGGTGATTGACGTGTCGGGCAGCTTCGCGCCGTAACGGAGTAGCTCAATCCATTAAATCCCCACGATTTAATAATAGGGGGCGAAAATCGCCCCCTATTATTTTTTCAACTCAACTTTTTTTGACTATCCGTCACACTCTCAATCTTTAAGGCCAAGTCGCTTGTATCAGTAGCGATAACCTCCATTTTCGGCAACATCAGTGGCTGAGTAAGACGTAAAAAGTCGGACAAAATTGGACAAAAGCCTGGACTTACTAGGCGGTAAATATGGTATAAACTCCGGCGTAACTTGCCCCGCTTGATATAAAGTTACCTTTTTGCTGTAGCTATCCCCGAACAAATAAACAACTTTCCGCCCCACATGACCAGATGATTTAGGCCAATCGTTTGCTGGTGCCAAGCAAATGCGGTCAACAGAGAGAATCCACACTCGCTAAAACCAAAAACTTCCCAAGGTTCGTATTTTTAGTTGAGGCAATAAAAGTTCATTACAGTCGGTGATGACCATAAGCCCTCAAACAAAAAATCAAGACCAAAGTCGTCCCCAAACGTCATTGGAAATTTTGTAGGAGGACTCACAATTGAACGGGCGTTTTTACATTCGTGCAGGGATAGCATTATTTGCATCTGCTATGCTGGCACTCTGTTTCACCTATGGCCGCAACCAGGCATCAGCTAGCCCATACCCTATTTCGTCAAACACGGTTTCTAATCATCAGAGTAACCTTCCTGATGCCAGCTCGGCTGTTTCAGTCATCGGCCTTGGAGGTTTGGCAAGCCGTCCATTCGTAGAAACAGCACTGACGAACACAGTTTGGCCACTTTCGCTTGTTGAAGCGGGCAGTGCGAAAGCCGTTCAAATGGGGTGTACGACTCCGAGTTTCGCCGCAGCGCCAACATCTCCGGAAGCTGTTGGCGCGGACGCGCATTATGTCGGCGTAGGATATATCAACGGAGATTCCCATCTGGATATAGTCACAACCGATAACGACACAGCTTCACTGACAATCCTGCTTGGCGATGGAACCGGAAATTTCACTGTTACTCCAAGCACGCCTTTTCCAGTTGGCACAAATCCTGTCACAGTTGAAATTGGAGACTTTAATCACGACAACAAATCCGATCTGGTTGTCACCAATGAAGGATCGAACAGCTTATCCGTGCTGCTGGGAGACGGCACAGGGAATTTTATTAACGCCCCAGGCTCACCAATCGCGGTTGGAGCATTTCCACGCTCCGTCGCAATTGGAAATTTCAATGGCGATGCCAATTCGGATTTGGTAGTCACCAATGGCGGATCAGACACGCTGTCTATTCTGCTTGGCAATGGCGACGGAACATTCACGCCTTCTTTAGGTTCGCCAGTCACCTCAGCCGGCGCTCCATTCCACGCCATAATCGGACAGTTCAATGCCGATGCTTTTTTTGATTTAGCCGTCGCCAATCTGGGTGCAGGCACTATGACGATCTTTCTTGGCAATGGGAGCGGCAGCTTCACCCAATTCGGTTCGGCAATTCCCGTCGGCACATTGACAGCTTTTCTTGCTCAGGGTGATTTCAACGGAGATTCAAAAACCGATCTGGCCGCGGTAAATCGCATCAGCGAAAATCTGGTAGTTTTTTTAGGTGACGGAAATGGAGGCTTCACTCAAGCTCCTGGCTCGCCGTATCCTGTCGGCATCGCGCCAATGGCCGTTGCGGCAGGCGACCTAAATTTGGACGGGATATTGGATTTGGCAGTCGCCAACGAAACCGGCGGCACCACCAGCATTTTTCTTGGGAACGGCAATGGCACATTCAATCTGTCAACTCTGGTCACCAAAGGCCAATTGCCAACCCATATGGCATTGGCGGACTTCAACGAAGACGGCAAGCTGGACATCGCCACCTCAGACGCAGGCGACAACACAGTGACGATTCTGTTGAACACCTGCAGCGCCTGCACGGTTATCAATGTAAACCCGGCGACGATTCCGACAGCCACTGTCGGGACAAGTTACACTGAAAGCTTCAGCGGCAGTGGCGGAGCCGCGCCTTATGGCCTTGCTCTGACAGGTACACTGCCGACCGGACTATCATTCAATGACCCGACACTTTCCGGCACTCCAACCCAATTTGGCAGCTTTCCAATTACAGTCACAGCAACCGATTTCAATGGCTGTGCTGGCAGCCGCAATTACACTTTGGTTGTCAATTGCCAGACGATCACAGTTGATCCGGCAACGATTCCAAGCGGGACAGCAGGCACTGCTTACGCCAGCCAAACATTCACCCACACCGGAGGCATTGGCACAACCACTTTCAGTTTGACCGGAGCTTTGCCGACTGGTCTGACTTTTTCTGGCGCTACGCTGTCTGGAACGCCGACTCAAACCGGCAGCTTCCCAATCACAGTTACGGCAACTGACTCCAACGGCTGCACAGGGTCTCGCAATTACACTCTGGTCATCAATTGCCAGACGATAACGGTCAACCCAACCACAATTCCAGCCGGAACCGCGAACACGGCTTATAGCCAACCCTTTACTCATACCGGAGGCATTGGCACAACCACGTTTGCAGTGACAGGAACTTTGCCAACCGGCCTGACTTTTTCCGGCGCGACACTTTCAGGAACGCCGACTCAAACCGGCAGCTTCCCAATCACAGTCACCGCAACTGATTCAAATGGCTGCACAGGAAATCGCGGCTACACACTGGTCATTAACTGCCAGACGATCACCGTCAACCCGGCAACTATTCCAGCCGGAACAGTCAGCGCGGCATACAGTCAGACCTTTACGCATGTTGGCGGCATAGGAACAACCACGTTCAGCCTGACTGGAACTCTGCCAACCGGACTGACTTTCTCCGGCGACACACTTTCGGGAACGCCGACTCAAACCGGCAGCTTCCCAATCACAGTCACTGCCACTGATGCCAATGGCTGCACAGGGTCTCGCAACTACACTCTGGTTATTAACTGCCAGACGATCACAATCAATCCAACGACGATCCCTGCCGGAACAGCGAACGCAGCTTATAGCCAAAACTTCACTCACACCGGAGGCATAGGCACGACTACATTTGCACTGACCGGCACATTGCCAACCGGAGTTGGCTTCTCCGGCGCGACACTTTCAGGAACGCCGACTCAAACCGGCAGCTTCCCAATCACAGTCACCGCCACTGATGCCAATGGCTGTACAGGGTCTCGCAACTACACTTTGGTCATCAATTGCCAAACGATCACGGTCAACCCGGCGACGATTTCAAGCGGGACAGCAAATTCGGTTTACAGCCAAAGCTTCACTCAAACCGGAGGCATTGGCACGACTACATTTGCATTGACCGGCACGCTGCCAACCGGCCTGACTTTTTCCGGCGCCACACTTTCAGGAACGCCGACTCAAACCGGCAGCTTCCCAATCACAGTCACCGCGACCGATTCAAATGGCTGTGCCGGTTCGCGCAATTACACTCTGGTCATCAACTGCCAAACGATCACAGTTAATCCGCCGACCATTCCGAGCGGGACTGCAAGTTCGGCTTACAGCCAAACCTTTACTCACACCGGAGGCATAGGCACAACGACATTCAGTCTGACCGGAACTTTGCCAACCGGATTATCGCTGACTGGCGCAACGCTTTCGGGAACTCCGACTCAAACCGGCAGCTTCCCCATCACTGTCACTGCCACTGACTCCAATGGCTGCACAGGCAGCCGCGTATACACGCTGGACATCAACTGCCAGACTATTTCAGTCACGCCAACAACGATCCCTGCCGGAACTGCGGGCACTGTTTACAGTCAAACCTTTTCACACAGCGGAGGAATTGGGACGGTAAGCTTCGGCCAGTTTGGCAAACTTCCTGCCGGAATCACTTTTACCGGCGCAACACTATCAGGCACGCCGACCCAAACCGGCAGTTTCCCGATAACGATTACTGCGACCGATGCAAATGGCTGCACCGGTTCGCGCAATTACACGCTGGTCATCAATTGTCAGAGCATCAACGTCAATCCGACGACAATTCCATCCGGCACGGTTGGTGTTGCTTACAGCCAAAGCTTTACTCAAACCGGCGGCATTGGCGCTACCAGCTTTTCGTTGACCGGCGCGCTGCCAACCGGAATTACTTTCTCCGGCGCGACACTGTCGGGGACTCCGACTCAATCGGGCAGCTTCCCGATAACTGTGACGGCGACTGATGCCAATGGCTGCACCGGCAGCCGCGATTACACACTGTTGATCAATTGTCAGTCGTTGACGGTCAATCCGGCGACGATTCCAACCGGAACCGTCAGCACGGCTTACAGCCAGACTTTCACTCAAACCGGCGGAGTCGGCACAGTCTCGTTTGCGCTGACCGGCACGCTGCCGACCGGACTGACATTTTCAGGCGCGACGCTTTCGGGAACGCCGACTCAATCCGGCAATTTCCCGATCACCGTCACGGCCACGGATTCAAACAACTGCACTGGCGGACGCAGCTACACGCTGGTTATCAACTGCCAGACAATCTTCATTCTGCCTGCGACCATTCCGTCGGGAACGGCGGGGACGGCTTATAGCCAGACCTTCACTTCAAGCAACGGAATTGGCACAGTCACTTTCGATCAAAGCGGAAAACTGCCTGCCGGAATTACTTTTACCGGCGCGACACTTTCAGGCACACCGACACAGACCGGAACTTATCCGATCTCTATCACCGCCACCGACGCCAATAATTGCAGCAGCACCCGCAATTACACTCTGGTCATCAACTGCCAGAGCATCACCGTCAATCCGGCGACCATTCCGGCGGGAACGGCTGGCACGGCTTACAGTCAAACCTTCACTCAAGTTGGCGGGATTGGAACAACGACGTTCAATCTGACCGGAACTCTGCCGAACGGAGTGACTTTTAGCGGCGCGACACTTTCAGGCACGCCGACTCAATCCGGCAGCTTCCCTGTCACGGTCACGGCCACCGATTCCAATGGTTGCACCGGCAGTCGCGGTTTCACTCTGGTCATCAACTGCCAGACGATCACCGTCAATCCGGCGACGATACTGGCAGGGACGGCCAGCACTCCATACAGCCAAACCTTTACGCAGTCTGGCGGAATCGGAACGACTACATTCAGTTTGACCGGGACTTTGCCAGCGGGGCTGACTTTCACCGGTGCCACTCTTTCAGGCACGACATCACAGACCGGGACCTTCCCGATTACTGTGATTGCCACTGACAGCAACGGATGCACCGGCAGCCGCAATTACACTCTGGTAATTAACTGCCAGGGATTCACGGTCAATCCGGCGACGATTCCTGCTGGCACACTTGGGACGGCTTACTTCCAAACGTTCACCCACACCGGAGGAATCGGGGCTGTCACTTTCAACCTGACCGGGACATTGCCAACGGGGCTTACATTTTCGGGCGCTACGCTTTCTGGCACGCCGACTCAAACGGGCAGCTTCCCTATAACCGTCACGGCGACCGACTCGAACTCATGCGTCAGCAGCCGCAACTACACTCTGGTCATCAACTGCCAAACGATTACCGTCACCCCGGCGACGATTCCGGCGGGCACGGCTGGAACTGGCTACAGCCAAACTTTCACGCAAAGCGGTGGGATTGGAACGACGGCGTTGAGTCTGACAGGAACTTTGCCGACCGGGCTTACGTTCTCCGCCGGAGCGCTTTCAGGCACCCCGACTCAAACCGGCAGTTTTCCGATCACAGTCATTGCAACCGATTCCAATGGCTGCACAGGCAGTCGCAATTACACGCTGGTCATCAACTGCCAGACGATCGCAGTTAATCCGGCGACAATTCCGGCGGGAACGGCGGGAACGGCCTACAGTCAAACATTCACTCAAGTTGGCGGGATTGGAACGACGACATTCAGTCTGACTGGGACTCTGCCGACCGGAATAACTTTTTCCGGCGCGGCGCTTTCCGGCACCCCGACTCAAACCGGCAACTTCCCGATTGTCGTCAAAGCCACCGACGCCAACGGTTGCATGGGTACGCGCAACTACACGCTGGTCATCAACTGCCCGGCCAGCATTACCGTCAATCCGGCGATTTTGCCGAATGGTTTTGTCGGTGTCAGTTATGGCTCTCAGGTTTTGTCGGCAACAGGAGGAATTGCGCCATACACATTCACAGTCAGCGCAGGGGCTTTGCCGGGTGGCATCACGCTGAGTGGCGCGTCGTTGTCAGGCACGCCAACCACCGGAGGCACTTTCAACTTCACGATTCAAGCTGCGGACAGTAACGGCTGCATTGGAACCAGGGCTTACACTGTGATTATCTCCGGCGGAGCCAAAGGCGCTGGTTTGCAGTTCTATCCGCTTCCGGCTCCGGTTCGTTTGCTGGACACCCGATCCGGCGAAACCGGCTGCTTCACACCCGGAGCGCAAATTCCTGGCAACACTTCGCGCACACAGTCGGCGGCTGGAGCCTGTTCGATTCCGGCCACGGCTCAAGCCGTCACAGGAAACATCACCACAGTGCAATCGGGCGGAGGTTTCCTGACGCTTTACCCAAGCGATGCCGCGCAACCAACCGTCTCCAATTCCAATTATTTGCCCAACCAAATTGTGAACAACGTCTTCACTGTAGGTTTAGGAGCATCTGACGGCGCGTTCAAAATCTTTGTCAACACCAGCGCCGATGTAGTCGTGGACATCACAGGCTATTACGCTCCGCCTGGAACCGGCGGGTTGTATTTCCATCCGCTGCCGAAACCGATTCGGTTGCTGGAAACACGAACTGGAGAAACCGGTTGTTTTGCGCCCGGAACTCCTCTGCCGGGTGGCGTGGACACAGTTCAACAAGGCACAACAACTTGCAGCGGCGTGACAATTCCAAGCACGGCACTGGCTTTGTTCGGCAACGCGACGACGGTCAACCCAGTGCTTGCCGGTTATCTAAACTTCTTCCCGGCCAACGCCACCAGACCGCTGGTCGCCAATGGCAATTTCGTCGCCGGGCAAATTCTCAATTCGCCGTTTACCGTAGGCCTGTCGCCAACCGGCCAGTTCAAAATTTTCACGACGGCTCAAACCGATTTGGTGATTGACGTGCATGGTTATTACAGCGCCGAAGCAGTTGATGTGAACGGACAGGGTCTGCTCTTCAGTCCGTTGCCAACGCCTGTCAGGTTGTTGGATACCCGCAACGGATTCACCGGCTGCTTCACACCCGGCGCTCCGCTTCAGGCCGCCGTCGAACAATCGCAACTAGCCGGCGGAACCTGCACCATAGGCTCATCTGCCCAAGCCATAGTCGGCAATGCAACCGTGGTCAACGATCCGGTGGCAGGCTTTCTGACTCTGTGGCCCAGCAATGCCGTAAGACCTTTTGTCTCGTCGTCCAACTGGGTGGCAAATCAAGTCTTCAACCGTTACTTCACGGTTGGTTTAGGAAGCGACGGTAAATTCAAGATGTATGCCAGCGCCGGAACCGACCTGGTCATAGACGTGTCGGGTTATTTCGCGCCATAGTCCAACCGGTTTTGCGAAAGACAAGACAAAAGCCGTGGATTCAACGCTCAATATGAGTGTTGAACCCACGGCTTTCATATTTTCAGGGCATCGGCTCGTCCCCCAACCGATCTTGCAAGTGTAGGGACGAATCAAGCCAATTCACAAAAAGCGGTATCGTCTTATGACTGCGATGACGCTTGTTTTGCAGCCCTGGCGGCGTCCACAGCGTTCGCCACCTTTTCAAAGTAAGCGTTGGCGTCGCCGTAGGTATGCACGGTCGCGTTGAACTTGTCTATCAGCGCTTGCTTGGTTGCGGCGCTCCCATCGGACAGTTCGATCTCCGCTTTGAGCGCCACATGCAGGAAGCCGATGATGTTTCCGCGCTCCGGCAACGGCTGGGAATCGGGGATGGTTTTGCGAGGGCCGGTGGGCGCAGCCGATTCGGCGGTTTCAGCGACAGCAGGCGCGGCAATCAGCGATTCGGCGGCAACGTCACTGGTTATCAAGGAGCCGGAAATCGTGTTTGGTGTCAGAGCAATCGGCGTGTTTGTTCTGGGCGAACTTAAGGTTTCAAAAAGGTTCACAAAATTGTTTGCCCCCGCGTCTCTGTTCGTCAGCGAACCCATGCTCCAAATGTGCTCCAACGTTGCCAGCACCGATGTGTGGTCATACAACTGCTTGGAGATGACTCCCTTGACGGTAAGAGGAGAAATCACCACGGCAGGCACTCGCACTCCGTACCGGGAGAAATCGAAGCCGTTCGTGTTCAAACCGGCTGTTTGAGTATCGCCGGGCGGAGTGGCTGCGGGAGGCGCGACGTGGTCGTAATAACCGCCATGTTCGTCGTAAGTGATGATCAATACGCTGGTCCACCAGTAAGGCGAAGTGCGAATCGCATCATAAGTGGCAGCAATCAATTTATCTCCGGCTGTCAGCGAGTCAGTCGGATGTTGCGAAGAACCTCCGCTGAAATCACCATCCGCGTCTCCGTAATTCGGCTCGATCCACGTGAATTGATATGGATATGCTCGCTGTAAATCCGCAGCCAATCCAAACACGGTAGTTGCACCGCTTTGGCTGTCAACGTACAAGTCGTAGAAGGGATTTACATCCGTAATCTGGACGTTATGCAATCCGGCGACTATCGGGAATTTCCCGGTAACGTGCGGATGGCCAGGCACGAAAGTATTATCGAAATCGTTATACAAACGATAGTTATGGCCGGAGTTTTTCAAGAGATCAAAGATCGAACCGTTTTCATAAGTGAACCCACTGACCGTTTCCCATTCAAGAATCTGGCTGGAGGACGGGCTGTCATCCAACCCTGCTGAAGACCCACCCATGGCGAACAGGCGATTGGGCCAGGTTGGGCCGGGCATTGAAGAAAACCAGTTGTCGCAAAGCACGAAATTCTGCGCCAGTGTGTAAAGATTGGGAATCTGCGTTGCTGGGTTACAACAATGCATAACGTCTCCCAAAGCGGAAGAACTCGCCCCTTCTGCGGCATAATCAGCCACAAATCCTGAATTGTTGATTGCCGGATATGGCCCCGTCGGAAAAGGATTCTGTGTATTCTGGCCGCACAACTGCGTCAGCGTGTTCATAAACTCATGCCCTGGACCGAGCGGCATTGGGTCAACGGCGCTTTCAGCCACGCGGTATGTCGTGCCCTGATATGTATTCGATTCATTCCCGGTCAACTTATTGGTGTTGGCAGAGTTGTAACTGCTGTAACCAAACAGATGATCGAAGGAATGATTCTCCAGCATGAGCATAAAGACATTCGTAATCAGCGGCGGAGGATAGGAGCCGGTCTTGGGAGTAATGGATTGTAGCTTGGTTACTCCCGTGGTGCAGCCGCCGGAGGGTAAGTTTATGTGGAATGTGCTGGTGTCAATTATGAGAGTAATGTTCTGGCCGGCATCGTCACTTTCCAACATGCATTCCTTTGAAGGATTCAGCAGCGAGCCGGAAGTTACATAGATACCGGCATTACTTCCGGTCGTAATTGAAGCGCTGCAGTACCAGTAATCAAAACCAGTACCTACGCCAGTTTCAAAATTAACGACCAACGGCACGGTTGTCGTCTGTCCCTGCGCAATAAGCCAGTTACCGACCTCAGGTTTATTGCCGGAATATCTGTGTGACAACTGGAAGAAGCCAGACCCTCCCGTGTTGTTCTTCAGATAGATATTCGCAGTTTGTTTTGTTGACATAGTTTTCTCCTTAATGACGGTTGAAGTTTATAAATCATTACTGCTGCACCCTCTAAGCGTTGTGATTCTGGTTATCTGACGGTCAGGTAAGGCGCGTAATACATTCGCTCATCGAAGTTGCCGAAGAATGCAACGGCTTGATCCAACGTGCCTTTCAGCAATTTGACCTCGCCTTTTTCGATGGCTTGTTTCAGCGCAGTCAGGAAGGGCGGATCGCCAGATGGCTTTTCCCCTTTTTGTTCGAGGGCGAATTTGTTTTTCAGGTGAGCGTTTTCAGCATTCAGCAAATTGCGAAGCGCAGTGCGGGTCATCTGAATTACGACCTGTGTGTCTTCCCAATCTTTCTTCGGGTCTTTGGCCGCCAGATGATCGCTTTCCGACCACGGGCTGATGACCCAATACTGAGAAACTGCTTTTCGCAAATTCAGCACGAAGCGTTGTGTGCCTTCGCTTTCGTAACCGGGCGTTGGCGGAAACTCAAAGCCGACCGACATTGGCGCAGAGTTCTGGCTCTTGTCGGAATTCAAACGCATCGTCCACGAATTGACCCAGGCTCCGGGCGGCAACGCGGCTTGAATATCAGGCGAAACCAGGCCGCCCGTCACTGCCGGAAAATGCTTTCCGTTCGGCAAGCTCAACTCCATTGCTGAAGTCAGAAACCAGTTACGCCAGTTTGGATCGGTCGAGGTAATGCCGTAATCGTGGTATTCCGCCGGATTGGTCGTGGTTGGCTGCCCCATTTTCAACAACGCAGCGGCTTTCAATTCGCGCGCTGCCCGGTCGTCGGGATTGATGCGAATCAGGTTGGTCAACAACTCCGCAGCCCATTGCCATTCGGCTTTGTCCTGAGCTTTATCGCCCAACGCAATTGCATCTTTCGCCGCCGCCAGAATCTTTTCGCGCCCACCCATCATCTTGACTGTGCGAGCGGCCAAATCCTTCGGCGCGTTCGGCATCAACCCGGTCGGGTCTGCTTCGTACCAGCCGACGTAACCGAAATACAGTTCGCGGACGGCTTGCGGAACCGAACCATAAAACGGCGTCAGGTAATCCAGCGGATTCATATCCGGCGAAGGCATGGCCGGACGCAGTTTTTCCAGATCGTTAATCAGGTAATCCGGCAACTTGATAATCTCAGCCATTTCCGGCGGCGTGTGCCCCTGATTCATTCGGCGGACAGATTGATCGTGCGTGAACTGAATCGCATCGCGGAAATTTTTCAGCAGCAGTTGGACGTTATCGTTGCCGCACAACGGAACTCCGTGTGAAGGAACCATGCAATAAGCGTTGAACTTGCGAAGCTGATCCACGCTGCGAAACCAGGTTGCCGGGTTGCGGTAGCTGGTTCCCCGCAAGCTGTAAAGATTGGGGAATGACGGCCCTTGAATGACTTCGGCTGATTGCAACAAACCTTCGCCGCCCCAATCTTTGCTGGGCGCTCCGCCTTTTTTGTTTTGGGAGTTCGGCAAAAAGACCGCCAGTTCGTCGTTGGTTTCGCTGGGCACGTAAATCAACTTCATTTTGATTTTGCCCGCTGTGACCAACAACTCGTTGGTGAACGTGCGCGAAGGCATACGGAATCCCGGCCCCGGATTGCCTTTGTTGACTTGCGGGCCTATGCCGTCGTTGACCGGGCCGTGCGGCAAAATGCTGCCGTACATATAAGCCGAACGCGGATTGATGATGTTGCCCGCGACCGTCGCGGTAATCATGACGCTTTCGATGATGTTTTCCTGACCGATGATTTCGACGCATTTGGGATTGGTCGTCATCGAACCGTCCTGCCCCTGAGTTTTTGAAGTGACAGGCGCACACGGCGGACGGTCGGCGGCTTTCAAATACCCTTCGACGCCGCCGGTGTGGTCAATGTGGTTGTGCGTGTAAATCAGCGCCTTAAACGGCAGTTTGTCACCGTATTTGAAGCCGTACTTTTGACCGATGCTTTGCAGCACTGGGCGAAACTGATTATTGATGACGTTGGTTGATGTTTCCTGATCGCCCAGAGTATCAATGATGACGATTCCGCCATCGCTTAAATCAACCAGCATGACGCTGTTGGCCAGATCGTAACCAACCGCGCTAAAAGCCAAATATCCCAACCCTTTCGGGAAATGATCTTTCGATTTCGCGTCGGTTTGCAGGTCGTAAACCGTGGGTTTGAAGAAATTCGAGTGCTTTTCCAGACGCGGACTATTTCTGATGTTTTCGCCCGGATTTAGATTCTGGGCCAATGCTTGTTGTCCAAATCCGAACAACAAACAGCAAACAAACAGCGAGAAACGAACTACACAGTTCAAGTAAATGCTTTGCATAGAAACTCCATGAAATAGAGAAAGTGGGACTTCGTGGCAGACGTATGAGAAAGGTTGGGCGCGGACATGTGTCCGACTGTCTTTCCGGCCACGCGCTTAGCAGGAAAAGACAGCTTCGCCATCATCGGCTAGCCGTTAATTGTTGGTTCGTACTGAAGAAGTCTCGCGGCTCTTTTGACCGCATCTGATTTGGTGGTACTAAGCGAAGGAAAAACTTTCATTTGGACAAGCTGGGCAGGTCAATCTTTATCAACCTGCCCAGCTTGCACTGCAAAACTTCGGTACTGGATTACAGGTTGAACCTTCCTGAACGTCCCGGTCGCTGGTCAATTTTGATGGTCGTGCCATCGAACTTGGTCAGTGAGAATCCATCGAACTTTTCATTGTAGGTGGCATTGAAGTCTTCCAAGACGCTGATGGCCAGCGCCTCGCCAAGCCGCATGCCGCCAATGCCGTCGGTGCGCCAATGCACGCCCGCCGTATCGCGTCCAAACGAAATGTTGGAAGCCAGTTTGTTCAACTCACCGCCAACGGTCAGCGAAGCGGTTGAAGGATTGAGCGTTGCCCCGTCGTCGCTTGCCACAACCGGCGAAGGAACGGCGAAGGATTCTTTGAAGAAGGCTTTGAGTATCGTCGCACACGCGCCAGAGATCGTGGCGTGACCTGCCGGATAAGCCGGATGAGTCGGGCAGCCTTCGGGATAGGCCATCGGCAACAGGAAGGTTCCGTTCTTGGCCATCAATGCGCCAAGCGCCGCTGAATTCAGCAGCTTGGAATCAATTGGATAGCTGGCGGCTCCTGTCTTGGTGTTGTGTACCAAGCCCGCATACGCTTCGGGGCGAACACGACGATGCACCTGCCATTTCTGGAACCAAGCGCATTTCAAAGCCAGATTGGCGACACGAGTGACCAGATCAAGCAAATGCGCTCCGCCGAAGGTAATGAACCCTCCTTGCGTCGCTGAATTTTTATACGGATTGGCATCGTCCAGCGCACCGCCACCATAACTGAGCAAAATCAACCCGGCATTCAGATAAGCTTGAAACGTGAAATCGGCGTGAACAAACTCACCCAAATCGCGCCCATTGCGAATAAAACGCGGCGTCGGATCAGCCGTGGCTGGCGTGGCCGGCGGATTACCATTTTGAATACTCAACCACGAAGCATACGAAGTCATGTGGTCGTTTCCGGCCACGGTCGTGCGGTATTGCTGGCGAAGAGTCATGGCTCCGTAAGGAATGTTCTGCCACAGAAACTGAGAAATCATAGGTCCAGCAAGATCGCCCGGAGTATCGCCTCTGAATAATGCGGCAGTCGTCAATCCATTGAAGATGGAAAATTGTTTCAAATCGGTGACAGCCGCCATCGTCATCGTGTTGGAATCGTACTGTGAATACGGCACGTCACGAGTCAGCGCACGCCAGTAAACTTCAGCCATTTCAGCGCCTTCGATTTCGGATTCCAAACGTGGAGCCGGAGGAATCGCCAGCGCAGCCGGGTCCAAACCCTCGAAGTCAAAAGCCAGGGCTGCTTGCGGATCGGCCAACTTGACGGTTCCGCCAAGCTGAACGCGTTCGTAATCGTCCGGGTCGCCGGTGGTCAGAGCGCGAATCAGCGAACGATAGGCTTGGGGATTTACTTCGCCCAGATTGTTATGTGGCAGAGCTTTGGTAAAGCTGCCGATCTTGCTGGGGTAATAATCATCATCGCCGTTGTTCGGATGTTCCAGCGTTCCGTTATTGGCTTGAAACATTGCGGCCTGTTGACGCAGCAATTGTGCCCGACGGCGGCGCTGTAATTGGTTCAACGGACCAATGTCGGCTTGAATTTCGGCTCGCACTGTTGTGCTTGAGCTGTTGAGTAAGGACGACAAACTGACTCCGCTGGCAGCCAGAGTCGCGGCGGTAAAGCCGCTGGCTACTCCAAGAAAACGGCGGCGGCTGTGTGTGGCTGGGGCTTCAGGTGATGTCTGGGGATTCTTTATATCATTGGAAAGTTTCATCGGAGATTCTCCTAAATTGCTGAGCAAAACAATCTGTTCGACTCAATATGGTACGTGGTTGAAGTTAAACCCATCCGGTTCGTGAAGTATCAGCAAGACAGCACGTCTTGCCAAAATGTCGGGGTTTTATCTCAACGGGGAAGATTATCGGATAAGCAGTCATAAGCTGAATTCAGCGTAGTGATTTTTTGTAAGTGTCTTAAACTCCGCCTCTTACGTGGCCTGAAAGAGTGAGCACGTTGTAGCAATAAAAGTCTGCCGGTTTCTGTCACCAGCCGGGATCTTGAAATGAGTTTGAGCGATGGCGTTCATCACCCTAAAAAAAGTGGCCAGAGTTGGCATTTTGGCTGAAAAACGCTTCTCCTGATTGCGGTGCAAACGACTCTGCCCTTTAGCAAACCGCCGGCTCATCAATCTTGACTGCCTTGCCTAGCTTGAGGGCATTGCCTAGAATGCCTCGCCCGATTAAAAAATCTGGCGCTAACCTAGTTTGTATAAACCTTTTCGCCCCAAAGTTATTGCACTCAATTGCAGCCTGAAAAATGGAAATTATTCACGTGATACCTTAGTGCCGCGCAATCCCTGACGATTTCCATCTCCATAATTTCTTCGCTGCACTTTATCAAAATGCGATGAATTTCTAATCCATTACCTTGAAAAAGTCGTGATGTTTTTCAGATGTTTTCGCACTTTTTTATGATGGAACTGTGATGACACACACTTATTGTTTCGATGACGTGCTGGTCGAAGCCAACACGTTTCGCATTTTCAAGGATGGATTGGCTGTGGGATTGGAACCAAAGGCTTTTGAAGTTCTGGCCCTCTTCCTGAATCATCCCGGCAGGCTGTTTACCAAAGAAGACATTCTCAACGCGGTCTGGAAAAACTCTTACGTGACGCCGAACGTCATGACGCGAGTTATCGCTCAGCTTCGCAAGGCTCTGGGCGACACGCGAAAGGAACCGAAATACATCGAAACCATCCAGACTCGCGGTTACCGATTCATCGCCAAAATCGAAGCGCCGACTCTGACAGTTCAATCAGCCAGCCTATCGCTTCCAGCCAGACAGTTTGAATCGCTTGCAGTTTTACCGTTGGAAAATCTGTCGGATGATGCGGCGCAAGAATACTTCGCAGATGGATTGACTGATGAGCTGATTACCGAAGTCGCCAAACTCAACGCCTGGCGAGTGACCTCACGCACTTCGATTATGCAATACAAGCGAGCGCGAAAATCGCTGCCTCAAATTGCCTCGGAGTTAAAAGTGGATGCCGTGCTGGAAGGCACTGTGATGAGAGCGGGCAACCGCGTTCGAATCACGGCTCAGTTAATCAGAGCCGACAACGATCACCATTTGTGGGCGGAAAGTTACGAACGAACAATCGTGGATGTTTTCGACCTGCAAAGAGAAGTGGCTCACTTGATTTCGCAGGAAGTGCTGCAACATTGCTAAGGGCGCGTTAAAAATCAACTTCCCCTTTTGACAAATCCTCCCAACGGCAGTTGGGGGATGCTTAAAGTTCAACCTCCTGTTCGGAAGGCTGGACATTAACGATCCACTGACTGCCGTCGGTTGGATTCGGGAAGTTATATTTTTACGCGCCCCAAGCTCAAGCCTGATCGTAAGCTGCCTTCAACCAGCCGACCAATTCTTTGTCCACGTCTTTCAGGTTTTCGACGCGAACTCGATGGCTGACCATTGCGTTGAAACTGCCTGAAGCCTCCAACCGCCCCGCGGGAGCAGTGCCTTTCAAATTGATGCCGACATCAACGCGAGTTTTCGTCGTCGGCTGAATCAACGCGAACTGTTTTTTGCGCCGTAAACTGACATAAGTTTTCTTCGGAGAGATTTCGACATCTCCGCCGAACTTGCCAACAGCCGAAACCAAGGCATCGTAAACCGGCTTCAAGCCTGCTTTTTCGCCGGAGTATTGCGCCGCCACCGGATCATCCGCTGCCGCTTTGCCTTCCTCGCTCAGCCCTTTCAACATGTGCGCAACAAGATTGGCGTACCCGTGCCCAAGCCCGTGATCGCTTTTCAGAAACTTGATGATTTCGCCGTGCTTTTCCAGCTTTGAAGCCTTGGCTATTTTCACCCATTCTTCCAGGGACTTGCCGGTCTTTTCCTTCAAGTTCTGAATCATCGTTTGCACTGCTTGCTCAATTTTGTCAGCCATCAAAATTCTCCTGATTGAGTTTCTGCCGCCTTGATCCAGCCTCGGCAATTGCTTGCCCCGCAAAGGCACTCAAAATTCCACGGCGAAGCCGGTAACGGATGCGCCAGATAATCGAACGTCAGTTCTTCGTCAGCGGCTATGTCACGAACGGCCACCAACATCCCCGCTTCATTGAACCGGCCATTCGGATCGCAGGAATGATTGGTCAAGTGCATAGGCATCACCTCGTGCGACCAGTAATCGAAAGGATAAATGTCTTCGCCCGCGGCATAAGCTCTGGTGGTGAACAGGGCTTTGTGTTTGTGCGTCGAAAATTCGACGACGCGGAATTGTTCAAACCCCGGCAGAGTCATTGCGAACTACCCTGTTGATGCTGTCGCTCCGCTTCTTCCATCTTTTTTCGCAAACTCAAAGGCCGCATATCCGTCCAGACCTCCTTGATGTATTCCAGACATTCGGCCTTGGTTCCTGTTTTCCCGGCATAAGTCCACCCCAACGGCAATTCTCTGTAATCAGGCCAGATGGAATACTGCTCTTCGTGGTTCACGACGACCTTGTAAATGGTTTTGTCTTCTTCATCTTCCAAACTCATAAAACCTCCCGATGATCTATTTCATTACCACCAAACCGCCGGCAGTTTTGTTGATACGTGCTGCCATCATCTTGACCAATTCCGAGTTTGTAAACGGTTGCCAACCGTGCGGTTTCATCGGTCTCCCATATTCAAAAACAGCTTCGGCTTTGGGACTGTCTGCGGCTTTCAGGAAGTCTTCTAGCTGATACACGGCCAGGTTCAGGTAGTAATTGTCCATGTCTCCGCAATACACGTGAATCTTGCCAACGAGGTCGGGGCCGATTTTCGCCCAATTCTTTTCCAGGTTGTAGCGCAAGTCGTAACCGTTATCGCGCATGTACAAAGCCACTTCACGATCAATCTTGCCGGTCAGCCGATCCCAAATCGGACGCGGATAACCGTCTTTGCCCACCGGCCCATAAGCCGCATCCCAGGCAGCGATCTGTTGCCCTGACCTGATGTTGCTGCCGAGCACGGCTTCCAGCCGACTCATTTCCCGCATTGTCAGCGTCACCTGCCCATCGGCATTTCTGGAAAGCGGGCGAATCAGCTTCGCCCAATCGCCGCTCGGAACTTCAAATGCGTTGTCGTCTTCGTACACGTTCGACATCTGGTAGCGTCGAAAATCCACTGGGTCTGGATACAACGACCACACGCCGTTGAAAAACTTCGGATGCAGAATTTGCAGCGCCAATGACTCCCAGCCGCCGGTCGAACCTCCCGTCAGCACCCGCGCTTCCGGTTTGGCGATTAGCCGGAATTGTTCTTCCAGATATGGAATTAACTCCTGAGTCAGCGCATCGCCGTAAGGCCCGTTGTTGACTGAATTCACTGCGTAAGAGTCATCGTAATAAGGCGTCGGGTGTTGAAAAGTCACCGCCACCATTCGCGGGAACTCGTCGGACATCCAGGCTTTGGAAAACTCCGGCCCCGGTTCGCGCGCGCTGCGAGCCAGCCGAGCTTTGCGTTGTTCTTCTCTTTCGGGCGGGACTTGCTGAGTCGTAAATCCGAACGGCGCGTTGAGTCCAAAATGCCCTTGAATGTAAATCGCCGGATATTTCTGGCTGGGATTCTGGCTGAAGCCTTTTGGCAGCAGCAGCGTCGCGCCTAAATAGACCGGACGCCCCCAAAAGTCGCTCAGCATCTTACTCTGAATTTTGACGCGCTTGACCCATTCGGTGTCTGGCGGGACGACAACCGGCGGAATCTTTTTGGTCAGGCTGAGTTTGATATTGAATCCACTGGCTGGATCGAGCCGCACGCGCTGAACTTCGCTGACCAGATTGCCGGGCGAACGGTTCCACTGCTGGCCTTCCCACTGATCCCAATGAACCCAAATCGTGTGACCGTCTTTGCGATGAACTTGCGTGTACACGTTGAGCAACGCTTGAACGTAATACTCGCCCGCCGGCAACTGGCTCAGACTTTCGACCTGATAGCCCAAAGTTGAACTGTCAATCACTGCGTTCGCGTCGGGCTTCAAAGCGTTCACGTCTACACCATAAAACGGAACCGAAGCTTGATACGAACCCGCCTGCATTCGAGGCTCAACCTGACCGTTTTTCGAGATCATCACGAACACTCGCCCGGTGATCGGTTCGCCGTTCACCGAAGCCGGAAACGAAATCTCGAATTTGGTTTCCGCCGCCGCCGTCTGACCGGAACGCACCAGCAACAGCGAAAAACAAACGGCGATTGCCGCCACAATTAACAAACTACGCTTCGTTTGAATCTTCATCGGAATCTCCTCCAACCGGGGAACTAAACTGTTATGTCGTAAAACTTCAAATAAGGACCGCTCTGTCCTGAACTTATCATCAGAGCGATGCTTTCAAGGAAGGCGTTGCTCTTGGCCGGATCGTATCGAGCGCCCCACTGTGTGTCCGTTGTGAAGCCGCCGCCGATTCCAACATTCCCGCCTTCAAGAATTGGCAGGTAATCTGCCGCGCCAGCCAGAATCTTCGTTTCAACCTCAAGCGCAAAGGTGTCGGATACCTGATCGAAAGGAAGCAGATGCGTGTAAGAAAGCCATGGATCGCTTTTCGCAAAAGTATCAGACACTTCAAAAGGAACCGGATGGTCCGGGTCGCCCATCAGCATATTTTGGATCAGTTGAATTGCGCGGTCGTCCGTCATGAAGTTGATTGCTTGAATCCCTTTTTGCCAGCCAAAGATGGTCATTGTCAGATCGTGCCAGCGGCCATGCCGGTAAACAATCGCCCCGTCCCCGCGAACCAAAGCGACGTCCGAAGTTTGTAATGTCTTGATCGCCTTTGCCAATTGTTCGTTCATTGAATTTCTCAGGTTTCGTGTTTGGTTGTTTTCAGGTTCACGGCTCGACAAAGGCTGCCTAATACATCTTCAGGAATGCCTTTGTCCGAAGGGCCTTCTTCCAAAAAGCTGGCCAGACTCTGAAGGTGCGCGCCTGAACCGCCGTCCATAGTGTTATGACGATGACTATACCAAAGCAGTCCGTCTGCTTGCAGACTCACGCCTTCGTATCCCTATTGATTCACATTCCAGTTCCAATCGTCTGGCGATTTCAATTCGGAATCAGTTGGCGGAACGGTCAGAAACCCTTTGTACCGCGCTTCCCATTCCGTCAGCAAAGGCTCGGCGAGCAAATCCATCACCAGCAGAGTAGGTTTGCCAATCGTGTACAAAATCTGCCGCGTCAAACCGAGAATGCCAACGTCGTAAACAAATTCTACAGATGGCAACTTGCTGCCAAAAAACTTGCCTTCGGCTGGTGCCCAGCATCCCGCCCAACCGTCTCCTGTCAACGCCAGCAGCTTCGAATCCGCTGACCAGTTCAGATTGCGAACGCCCGATTTCGCCACATCATATTTCTGGCATTCCAGACGATGCAGCTCGTTTTTTGTCTTATATTTCGTGACGCTTACGAAGCCTTGCCGCGTAGCCAGAAATTTTCCATTCGAGGACAGTTTTCTGGTTGGCCCCCGATGAATTGAATCCAGAAGTGTAACCGGCAGATCGTTGTTTCTGGCATTCGACGGGAAAACCAGCGAAGGGATGCGGCGAGAACCTGTCTCCTCTTTGTGGTGTGCCAACAACCCGTCTTTCAGGTTCCAAACCCATAGACCGCCGAATACATTTGCCGCCGCGATTTTGGAGGAATCCGGCGAAAACGCCATTGATTGAACCTGTCCGGTGAAGCCCGAAACTTGAGTCAGCATATCCCCGCTCGACAAATCCCAAACCGTGATTGGGGCAGGCGCAAAGCCGCCACAGGCAATCAGTTTTTCGTCGTGAGAAATGGCAATTGCATTGATGCCTGAACCGTGCCGGATTTTGCCGAAGGGAGGAATATCCATTGCGATCAAGTCGCGTTACACCTGTGTAGTAAAGTCCGCCACTGAATAATTCCCCGCTGGAGCACCCGTTCCGCCCAACGCCTGGCGAAGCGCCATCAGCGTCTGTCCCAGCATATTCTGCCCGGTGCCGTCGTGGTCATCGCTCCAGTAATCATCCCGGCCTTTCACCTCGTTGTGCTCCAACAAATACGCATCGCCCGTGGCCAGCAAGGCTTGCTGAAACGATGCGTCGCTGAACTTCTGAGTCAGCACCGCCTTCATCGCGTCATCGCGTCCCAAACCAGTGTAACTATAGTCCGGATTGTGAAGCCCTTTCTTGATGTGAAAAGCATCGGTCCCGGTTTTGGCCGCCGCGAACCTGGCCAGATCAGCCGGATTGTTCCACCACTTGGTCGCCTGAAAAGCCGCCTCAGCGTTATGAAACGAAGCCGTGATGCCATTGATGGTCACGGCAAAGCTGCACGGATAAAAGTTGGCCAGAAACTGACCATGATACACCGCGTCCCACGCAGCATCCCGGTCAGGATAATAGAACGCTATCAGGTTGTAGCTTTGGCCATTGATGGTGACTTGTTTCGGTTTGGGATTCAGTTGAGCTTGGTTCATGAAAGCCGCC
>JAGNMH010000389.1 GCA_017991275.1 Acidobacteriota bacterium | reverse complement strand
CCACTGGGGAACCCCGCTGAACGTGCTGATTTCCGCCGAAGACATTCAAAAGCAAGGCGACATCGTCGCCAAACGAGTCCGCATCGCTCCGGGCGAGGTTATCAAATCCGAGTTTGAAGAATTGATTCAGGAGAAACTGAAAAAGTAATCGCGTTTGTAGTTCCGCCTTTAGGCGGTCGCGGCTTCAGCCGCCTAAAGGCGGAACTACAAACGCGATGGAGCCAAAGTATGCTAAACAACTTTTTGATTGATCGTCGGCTGGAACCAATCGCCGAAAAAGTCATCGCTGATGAACGGCTGAGTTTTGAAGATGGAATGACGCTTTTTCAAAGCAGCGACCTGCACGGCGTAGGTCGTTTGGCCGACGTTGTTCGCCGTCGCAAGCACGGCTTGAAGACGTATTTCAACGTCAACCGCCACTTGAACCCGACGAATTATTGTTACGCCGATTGCAAATTCTGCGGCTTTTTCGTCAAACACAATCAAGAAGGCGGGTACACGCACAGCCTGGACGAAAGCCTGAAAGTTGCGCGCGAAGCAACCGAACAGGGCGCGACCGAATTACACATCGTAGGCGGGTTGAACACTCGGCTGCCGTTTTCTTACTACACCGATTTGCTTTCCACGCTGAAGCGCGAATTTCCAGCACTGCATCTGAAAGCCTTCACGATGGTCGAGCTGGATTTCTTCGCCAAGTTTTACAAGATGACTGACGAAGAAGTGATCGAAAAGCTTCACCGCGCCGGAATGGATTCCTGTCCGGGCGGCGGAGCCGAAGTCTTTGCCGAAGAAACGCGAGCCAAAATTTGCACTCACAAAACCGATGGCCAACGGTGGCTGGATATGGCCGGCAAGGTTCACAAAACCGGAATGAAAACCAACGCGACCATGCTGTACGGTCACGTCGAAACCACCGAAGACCGCGTTGACCATTTCGTCCGGCTGCGCGAACAGCAAGACAAATCCGGCGGATTTCAATGCTTTATCCCATTGGCGTTCTTTCCGGCTGGAACCCAGTTGTCGCATTTGCCCGGCCCGTCGGGAATTGACAGCTTGAAGGTCATCGCCGTTTCGCGCTTGATGTTGGACAACCTTGACCACATCAAAGCTTACTGGGTGATGCTGGGCAAAAAACTGGCTCAGACGGCTCTGCATTTCGGAGCCAACGATCTGGACGGCACAATCACCGGCGGCGGCGAACTGATGGAGTCTTATCTGGTCGAAGCCAAAAACGACAACGAAGCTTCCAAAGACGAAATCGTTCGGCTGGTAAACGAAGCCGGTTTTGAAGCCGTCGAACGCGACACGCTGTATCATCCGCTGCGCGCTTTTGCGGCGACGGCATAAAGAGTTTCCTCCACGAAGCCACACGAAGGAGCACGAAGGGGATGGAAGAAAAGGAATTGCTTTTTCGAGATGAGGTATACGCGATTGTGGGTGCCGCGATGGAAGTTCATAGTGAGCTTGGGCCAGGTTTTCTTGAAGCCGTTTATCACAACGCGCTCAAGCTGGAACTTGCAAATCGCCCAACCCCCTTTGAATCAGAAAAATTTCTGCCAGTGTTTTACAAAGGAAAGCAGTTGGACTGCGATTACCGTGCTGATTTGGTTTGCTTTGGGCAAATCGTCGTTGAGCTTAAAGCCTTGGACAAGCTCTCTGGCAAAGAAGAAGCGCAAATTTTGAATTATCTGAAAGCCACCGGGCTTCGCGTCGGAGTTCTTACCAACTTCGGCAGCCGTGGCAAACTTGAATGGAAACGATTGGTCAAATAACTTCATAACCACAAGCACACGACGAAAGCTGACAGTCTGTGGGAACCCAAAACCTGCTGATTAAAGCTCTTCTTCGTGTTTTCTTCGTGTGTCTTCGTGGATTTTTATTCCTATGAACAAAAGAGAAATCAAAGTTGCACACAGTCCGGATTCGGACGACGCTTTTATGTTTTACGGCCTGGCCACTGACAAACTGGACACAGGCGAGTTGCAGTTTTCACACGTCCTGAAAGACATCCAATCACTGAACCAGATTGCGATGACGACTCAGGAATACGACGTGACGGCGGTGTCGTTTCACGCTTACGCCTACATTTCGGACAACTACGCTTTGCTGCCTCACGGAGCCAGCATCGGCGATGGTTACGGCCCGATTGTTGTGGCGCGCGAACCCATCTCCGCCAGCGAACTGAAAAACCTGCGCATCGCCATTCCCGGCAAACTGACCAGCGCTTTTCTGGCCTTGAAACTGCACACACCGGAATTTGAATACGGCATTGAACCGTTCGATGAAATCATTGATCTGGTTGCGGCGGGAAAATACGACGCGGGATTGTTGATTCACGAAGGCCAATTGACCTTCCACGAACAAGGCCTGGACAAGATTGTTGATCTGGGAGCTTGGTGGAAAGAGGAAACTGGCTTGCCTTTGCCAATGGGCGGCAACGTCATCAAACGGGATTTGGGCGCTGAACTGCAAAAACAGGTTTCGTACTGGCTGCATCGTTCGATTCAGTTTTCGATGGATAACCGCGAAGACGCTTTGCGTTACGCTATGCAGTTTGCGCGCGACATGCCCACGGAAACGGCGGATCGTTTTGTGGCGATGTGGGTCAACAGTTCGACTCTGGGTTACACAGACCGCGACCGCGAAGGCGTGCGACTGTTGCTGGATGAAGGTTTCCGCAAAGGCGTGATTCCAAATCAAGTCAAAGTCGAGTTTGTGGAATAATGACTTACGGCAACGGTTCGACGTGGATCGTTGCCGTAACTTTGCCGAATTCTTCAGCCAGCCGATGTTCGACGGCTTCGGTGATAGCGTGCGAAGCGACGTGATCAGCTTCGACTTCAGCCGAAACATGTAGGTGCATTTCGATGAAGATTTCCCCGCCGTGGGAACGTGAGCGCACATCGTGAACCGAATGAACGCCGGGCACTTTTTCGGCGATTTCAGTTATCCGCGCTGAAGGCACAGGCGCAGCATCAACCAGCACCGGCACTGTAGCCTTGAAAATCTGATAACCGTTCCAGGCGATGAAAGCCGCCACAGACAGCGACACCACCGGATCAAGCCAGACAAATCCCAACCGAATCAGAAACAACCCTGCCAATACTGAACAACTTACCAGAATGTCACTGCGAGTATGAATGGCGTCGGCGATCAGGAATTCGCTTTTCAACCGCTGACCTTCGCGCTTTTCGTAAACCGCGACAAAGACGTTCACCACAATCGTCACCAACATGACCGAAATTGTCAGCGAAGTAATTTCAATCGCCGCCGTTTCCTGGCTGAACAGTTTCTTGATCGCGCTGAGTCCGATCTGGTAGCAAGTGACAAACAAGAATCCGGCGATGGCAAACGCCGCCAGCGTTTCAAACTTGGCGTGACCATAAGGATGTTCGTCGTCCGGTTCGGCAGTGGCGTAGCGCATGACCACCAAGCCCACCACGTTGTTCAGCGAATCCACCGAAGAATGAATCGCGTCGCTGATAACGCTCAAGCTGCCGGCCAGAACTCCGGCAAACAGTTTGCCCGCGACGACGGCCAGGTTCAGCGCCAGAGTAATTAGCAAAACTCGCCGCACGCCCAGTTGATATTCGCTTACGGTTGAAGTTGTTGTGTTAGAAGGCATTTTTTGAAGTGTGAAAAATTAAGGTTCTTGTCTCAATCAGTGACTTGCATTATAGACTACTGCCCGCAACGAAAGCCCAATCAGCCCCAGACAAAATGCCTGAAAACGCCGCCCCAAAGATTACTCAACCAACTGTCACTTAAACTTGCGGAGGTTTCCCCTTATGTCAAAAACTTTCTCCCCTTTCTTGCGCGAGATTTTACGCGGATTGCTGCTGATGCTGGCAATAATTCTGATTCTGATTTCGCCTGATAAACTTTCCAGCCACGTTTCAGCGCAGTCTGCCGGAGCCTGGGTTAGCGTCATGTCAATGAATGTGGCTCGCAATCAGCACTCGGCCACGTTGCTCAGCGATGGGCGAATCCTGGTTGCAGGCGGACGAACCGCGCTCTTTCAAGGTCTTAAATCCTCTGAAATATATGACCCAGCAACTGATCGTTGGATTCCGACCGGCGATTTGAACGAAGCGCGTTTCGGCCATGCCACAGTCTTGTTGAAAGACGGCAGAGTTTTACTGGTTGGCAGACAAAGCGCGGAGGTCTTCAGTCCTGCCACTGGCAAATGGTCGCAGACTGGGCCGATGGAGCTGACTCCGTCGCAATCCGCAGCCGCTTACGAAAGTGTGCCAGTGACGTTGCTGGCAAACGGTAAAGTCCTGGTTACTGGTGGGCGTTCCGGCTCGTTGTCATTTGCTCGTGGCGGCGCAGAGTTATTCGATCCAGCCACAAACAACTGGACGACGGTCAACCCCATGAATTTTGCTCGCCAAGCGCATTCAGCGACATTGCTATCAAACGGCAAAGTTCTGGTTGCTGGCGGAATTAATCGAGTGGATAGGCCTGGTGCCGCTGAGTTGTATGACCCCATAACTGGTCAATGGACATTGACAGGGAGTTTACGCAGACCGCGTAACGGACACGCCGCGGCTTTATTGCCTAATGGCAGCGTGCTTATCGCTGCTGGTTTTGCTGGGGAATCCGAAAGAACGGCTGAAATTTACAACCCGGCAACCGGAGCCTGGAATGGCGCTGCCAACCTGAATTTCACTCATGCGCTATTACCTCTGACAGCGACACAGCTTTTCAACAACAAGCTTTTGATCGTTGATTCGCGCAGTGAAATTTACGACTTTGCCACCGAACGCTGGTCAGTTATTGCCAATCCTGCGTTATCTCGCCAAGCGCCTCTCGCTGCAATGCCCAACGGCAAAGTGTTATTGATCGGCGGCAGTAACGGCGAAAACTCGTTACGCGACGTTGAACAATTCGATCCCTCTGCCAGTCCGGCTGTTGGCGTCTGGAACCTCGCTCAGCAATACGCAGGCGGGCGAGAACACACGGCTACGGTTTTTGCCGATGGCAGGGTGTTGGTCGCTGGTGGAGCGGTTCCATCGTTTATTTCTGCAACTCTGACAGTTCAGGACAGGGCGCAGATTTTCTCAACGGCGTTTGGGTGGCAATTGGCTGGCA
Source organism: Acidobacteriota bacterium (assembly GCA_017991275.1). Taxonomy (GTDB): domain Bacteria; phylum Acidobacteriota; class Blastocatellia; order RBC074; family RBC074; genus RBC074. The sequence goes on along the minus strand of JAGNMH010000389.1, from coordinate 713 downwards.
ATTTGAACACTGCGCGGTATCGCCACTCGGCGACGTTGTTGACGAACGGGCAGGTGCTGGTTGCCGGTGGAGAATCCGCGACGTTTTCATCTTTGCTCAACGCGGAGCTTTACAATCCCGCGACAAACAACTGGCGCGCCGCTGCTCCATTGAGTCTGCCTCGCCGGTTACATCAAGCTGTATTGCTGACCAACGGCAAAGTGTTGTTGGCAGGCGGAGCCAACGACATCGGAGACATGAGCAGCTCAGAGCTTTACGATTCAGCGACGGATCGTTGGGCTACGACCGGTTCAATGAGTACGGCGCGCCGCTTTCACACCTTGACGTTGTTGGCTGACGGAAAAGTTCTGGCCGTTGGAGGCGAAACCAACGGCGCAGCAACAGCCAGCGCAGAGCTTTACGATCCGGTAACCGGAATGTGGAAAACAGTGGGGGCGTTAAAAAGCGCGCGGCGGCGACACACAGCTACGCGATTGGTGAATGGTAAGGTTCTTGTCACTGGTGGGGACAACAATGGCGTGTTGGCCAGTTCGGAAATTTACGATCCGGCGACAGAACAATGGACGGCGGCAAGCGCGCTCAATTTCGCACGGCAAAACCACACAGCGACTTTGCTTGATGACGGAAACGTGCTGATTGCCGCCGGAGCGGATGGCGATGGCCGATTGCAAAGTGCAGAGTTGTTCGATCCCACAGCCAACAACGACGCGGGA
>JAGNMH010000388.1 GCA_017991275.1 Acidobacteriota bacterium | reverse complement strand
GACAAATACCTTTACGCAAACTCTGAACAGCGTAACTTTTACGAACGATTTATGCGCGGCGAAAAGCTGAAGGCAGGTTGGGTAAACGAATCGGATTTCGAGAAAGTGCCAGTGAAGTAATCTCAAAAAAAACGATTCATCCACGAAAAAGCACGATCAGAAAGCTTTGAGACAGGATGGACAGGAATTTTTGAGGATGAACAGGAGTAACTGCTCAGGGGGAACGAAAAGAGATTACGGAACATACGGAAATAACGGAATGGACGGAAATTCCTCGGCCTGAGCAGTTACGTTCTAATTTAGATTCATCGGCACAGGGTTTTTCGGGTCGGAGTAATCGTAAAAGCCTCGACCGGATTTGCGGCCATACAAACCAGCCTGAACCATTCGTTTCAGCAGCGGCGGCGGAGCGAAACGCTTCTCCTTGAAGTCTTCAAACATGATGTTGGCGATGTAATAAGTCGTGTCCAAGCCGACAAAATCAGCCAGAGTCAGCGGCCCCATCGGGTGATTGCATCCCAGCTTCATGCCGTTATCAATGTCCACAACCGAAGCCAAACCTTCTTCATAAACCCGAATTGCATCCAGCATGAACGGAACCAGCAAACGATTGACGATGAAACCGGTTTTGTCTCCGGCTTTGACCACTGTCTTTCCGAAAGATTCGGCCAGCGCGGCGGCTTCGGCGTAAACGGCGTCGTCGGTCAGGATGGTTTTGATGACTTCAACCAGCTTCATCAGCGGGACGGGGTTGAAAAAGTGCATGCCGATGAAGCGGCGCTGACGTTCCGCGCTGGTCGCCGTCATCATTTCAGTCACCGACAGCGAAGAAGTGTTTGACGCGAAGATCGTCTCGGCTTTGCAGAGTTGATCCAGCTTGGCGTAAGTCTCTCGTTTGATTTGCAGGTTTTCGATAATGGCTTCGATGATGATGTCTGCGTCGGCCAGGTCTTCCAGCCTGGCTGTTCCGCTCAGCCGAGCCAGCGTCGCTGTTTTCTGCTCGACGGTGATCGAACCCTTTTCGGCGAATTTGGCCAGCGACTTTTCAATTCCGCTCAAACCTTTGTTGACCAGTTCTTCGCTGACTTCGACCAGCGTGACTTCGTAACCGCTGGCTGCGGCGATTTGCGCTATGCCCGATCCCATCAGGCCTGCGCCTAAAACTCCGATCTTTTTGATTGCCATGTTTTGTCTCCTGAAAAGTTCGTAGTCCCGCCTTAAGGCGGAATGGGGGCGTTTCTATTGTTCAGAAGGAAGGGCTTTCTTTTGAAGCTTCCAGGCTGAAAAGGAATACGCCCCTGTTCCGCCTTAAGGCGGGACTACATGCTTTTTACTGTTTCTGTTTTATGGTTTTTCTCGAAGAGTAAATCCGTAAGTCGGACCGTCAGTTTTTAGCCAGGTGATGTATGACTGATCAAGTTCAAGGAACTCTTTTCTAATCGGCTCAAGTTGTTCGACGAGTGGCCGCGTGTCGGCCTGGCTAATGATTTCTTTTTGCCTTTGTAGCAAGTGGATAAAATCCACGCGAATCTTTTCGGTTTTTGCATCTGGTCCGACGTTTTGCTTCAAAGCATCAGCCACAGTAGTCAACTGCGAGATGTCTTGCAAAGACGGTTTCCAATCAGCTTTGTCTTCTGCTTTGCTAAAGACGCTATCCAATAGCTGCCTCGCTGACTCGACGTTATTGAGCAGGCTTCTGACATTCAGCAGAGCCTCGGCTCTGCTCTGACGGAGTTTAAGAAGCGGCGTGCTTCGCCAGTAAGTCAGTGCAAAGCTTGTCAGTATTACCGCCACGCACAACGCCAGAACGGCCATTCCAAACTGTGAAGCGCGGCGATTTGAGGTGGCTGGAATGTAGGGAATCACCAGGGCCAGCAGCCCGCCGGTCAGCAAACCGCCAATGTGAGCGGCGTTGTCCACGTACTCCAGCGAATAGCCTATCAGCAGATTGATACCAATCGCGGGCAGCACGCCTGATTTCAAGGCTTGAAGAAAGCGTGGCGGCAATTCGTCTCTATACCTGAAGCTGAAAACTGCAATCACGCCGAACAGTCCGAAGATCGCACCTGAAGCTCCGGCGCTGGCTCCGACCGTGTCATGTTTCAACGAGTGATTGATGAAGCTGGCCAGTGAACCTCCAGCCGCCGAGAGCAGGTAAATTCCCAAAAAGCGCGACATACCATAAAGCTTTTCAACCAGCGGCCCAATTGTCCACAGGACATAAGAGTTCATAATTAAATGCAGCAATCCGATATGAATGAAGGCAGGGGTAATCAACCTGAACCATTCCCCGTTTTTCAGCAGTTCGTTGTTTTGGGCTCCAAAAGCCAGCAGCGTGAAGGTGTCAGCTCCTCCAGTCAGATTTCGCCACAGGTCGCCTCCGGCGGCAAAGGTCATCAGCAGGTAAATCGCCACGTTGACGCCAATCAGAATCGGCGTGACCGGAGCCGCCCGGTTAAAAATGTCGTGAAGTACTTGTTGATCGCCCATTTGCTGGGCGACAGCCGAAGCGGCTCCGCAGTATTCGCAACTCTGTGATTGGCTCGGGATTATTTGCCCGCAGTTTTGGCAAACAACAAATTGTCTTGGTTGGGATGAATCGTATTCTTCGCTATGCACTCTGGCTCCTTGAGAAAGTTCGTAGTCCCGCCTTTAGGCGGAATGGGCGTGGTTGCCGAAACCTTCCGCCTAAAGGCGGGACTACATGCTTTTCATTGTTCGGATGAAAAGAGCGGCGATTGTAGCCGAGCGATTGCAGCCTGTCACCACGCGGCAAAAGTCTGTTTGGGCAGGTTGTTGCGTGCCTAAAATCCAACTGCTACACTGCTTTTCCAACTGAAAAAGGCGTCCAAAATTATTCAATCAGGTTCGATTCATTGATCCGTTTTTTCAAGGTAGAGCAATGACATCTGCGCAATCATCTGCAACATCAACTCCAACTTCCGGCGTTTCCAATCTGACCGATGGCCAGGAACTGACAACTTCGACAATCCAGTCGGCAGTCGTGGACGGCGTTACTGCCGACGCCCAGGGGAAATCCGGGACGGCCAAACCATCTAAGGCGGCAAACTCGGTTTCATATATTGATCGTTTCCTGAACCTGCTTAGTTCGGTTCAATTCGGCATCGTCTTACTGATGTTGCTGATTATCACCTGCATGATTGGCATGCTGATTCAGCAGATAGAGTTGGAAACTTTTCCGGCTTATTTCGCTGAACTAACTCCCGGCGAGAAGAAGGTTTACGGTACACTGGGCTTTTTCGACATTTATCACGTCTGGTATTTCAACCTGCTGCTGTTAATGCTAAGCCTGAACATCATTCTGGCTTCGATTGACCATTTCCCCGCGGCCTGGAGTTACATCGCCAAAAAGAAACTGAAAGCTTCGCCGACTTTTGCGATGACTCAAAAGTTTAGAGAAAAGGTCGAACTTTCGGCGTTGGATCGCAAACGTCTGACTGATCGCGCGGCGGCGGCGGCCAAGGCAACCGGCTTCAAGACTCGCATTACAGAAGAAGACTCCCGCACAACCATCTTTGCCGAACGCGGCGTATGGAACCGGTTGGGAGCTTATGCGGTTCACATCGGTTTGCTGACCATCTTTTTCGGCGGCTTTATGACCAGTCGAGGGCATACGGCAACGATGGCCGTGACTCCTGACGATTCCAGCGACATTATGTTCAAACAATCGTTCAGCCTGGATAACGATACCGGGCAGCACGAAATCGGAGTCCGCCGATTGCAACTCCCTTTCACCATCAAAGGTGTGGACATTCAACAAAAGCCGATAAAAAAAGAAGGCGGAGTTGACGCAGGCAACACCTTGGATTGGTTGACGCGAATTGAAATTAACGATCCTGAAACCGGCAAAAAAACCGATGCGCTGATTCACATGAATCACCCGTTCGATTATCGCGGCTACAGGTTCTTTCAGGCGTCATTGAGCCCCGAAAACTCGGCACGTGAAATCAAGCTGAGAGTGACTCCCGCCACCGGCGGCAATGCCCAGGAAGTGACGATCAAACGAAACGGCGAGACAAAACTTCCTGACGGTCTGCGGTTGAAATACGTCCAATTCAATCCGGGAGCGCAGTTTACGGAAGATGGCAGAGTTGGAATCGGCACGCACGATTACGTCAACCCGGCTGCGCAAATTTCATACATCACGCCGGACGGCAAAGAAGGAAACGCCTGGGCCTTCAACGAAGCGATGATCGGTCAGATCAGCAACGCTCCGTTTCTGAAGCAGAAGTTCATTGACCCGAATCCTTATCTGTTTGTTTTGACCGATTACGAAAAAGTTTCAGCAGCGCATTACCTGTCGGTTCAATTCGACCCCGGGGCAAAGATCGTTTACGTAGGTTTCACGATTCTTTGCCTGATGCTGGTGCTGATCTTTTTCTTTTCGCATCAGCGGCTGTGGATAGTCGTCGAAGACGGCAATGTTTACGTCGGCGGCGACGCCAATCGAAACCGTCTGGGTTTTGAAGATCGCGCCAAGCGGTTGATCGGCCTAATCCGCGAGCCTCGTGAACCGAAAACTGTTTAACATTGACTGGCCGATGTTTCGGCCAGAGTTTTTACCTGTTCTGTTTCTTCCTAGTGGAGGTAAGTTATGGCTCAAGCAGCGAATGCAATAAATTCGATGGCTGCGGCAACTGGAAAAGAATCGCCGCGAAGTTCAATCTCAAACTATTTGCCCGCGCTGTTGCCTTTGATCGGAGCGTTTCTGATTCTGGCAGTACGCATCAAATTCGGCGCCTCGGCAGTTCCGAATGACGGCGCGCTGGTCGTTCTGGCTGTGCTTTGTTATTTGATTGCGGCGGCTTCGCAATTGACCAATTTCTGGGCGCCAATTCAATTCTTGCAGAAATTAGGATTGTGGACATTGTCGTTGGGATTCCTTTTCAATTTCTCAGGCTGGCTGGTTCGCTGGGTGGCTTCCGGCGAACGTGAAAGCTGGATTCGTATGACGAATCAGATTACCGGCGAATATCACTTCTGGTGGTTTTTCAGCTATATCCCATACGCCAATTTGTATGACTTGTCGGTGGCTTTCGCTTTCGGCGCTGGCTTTGCAACTTTGTTAATCAGCCAGCGGGAAAATTCGCGGTTCATCGGAGCGATCTCAACACCGATAATTTCTCTGATTCTGTTGCTGGCGGTTTTTATAGGCAGCGACTTCATCAACTTGCCTCCGGTGCTGGATAGTTATTGGCGTCCAATTCACGTCGGCGTGGCTTCGATGAGTTACGGCGTCGCTTTGGTCAGTTTCGCCATGGCGTTGATGTATCTGGTCAAGGACGGTGTGAAGATGGAATCAATGGCATTGACTGTCGCCGGTTTCGTCGTTTCTTCGTATGCCTTTGTCTGGTTGATGGGCGGTCTCAAGGGTCTTGATCCATTTTCATTCAGCTTCAGGCTGAACGCGGTTGTTCCGCACACTGGCGGAGTAACGAATTCTGGCGCTAGAGTAGCTCTGCCGGGAGTTGGGATAGCGGCAACTTTGGCCGTGTTATTGGTATTGGGGATGGCGATTTGTTTTGCGCTGTACCTGTACAAACAAAATGAGTCGGCCAAAAAATACGGTCATTGGATGCTGCGAGGCTCTATTGTCGCCCAGGCTGTCGCCATCGGCCTGACTTTTTACCAGATCAAGGCGATGGGATTTGTCGGGTCGCTGGTTGGAAACGACCAAGCGCATCTGATCGGCAAAACCTTGCCTGGCAAAGAATCTGCTGGCAAGTCGGTTGACGACATTGTTTCAATCGGCGGCAACTGGCTGGCAGCGAATCGTGATGGAATGATCCTGAGC
>JAGNMH010000387.1 GCA_017991275.1 Acidobacteriota bacterium | reverse complement strand
ATACAAACAGACAGGCGAGTTGAATTTGTCTCTTCATCGTTGTTCTTCCGGGGTTGAACCAACAACAGAAAATTTTGAGTTCACTTTGCTAAAGCGGCCAGTAACTTTTCGTGAATGCCGCCGAAACCGCCGTTCGACATTACGACGACAACATCATCCGGTCTAAGTTGCGGCGTCAGGTGTTCGACAATGGCGTCCGCGCCTTCGATGGAAAAGGCTTCTTTGCCAGCAGAGCGAAGGTCTTCGATCAATTCATCAACAGACAATTGTTCTTCGGCGGCGACGCGGAATGATTCAAACAGCGGAGCGATAATCACGTAATCCGCCGGAACAAACGACAACGGGTAGACTTTTTGGAAAACCTTTTTCCGTGTCGTCCAAGAACGCGGCTCGAAGATTGCGACGATGCGGCGGTCGGGATATTTCTGTTGCACGCCCAACAGAGTTTCTCGAATCGCTGTCGGGTGATGGGCGAAATCGTCAATCACCGTCACCCCGTTGACCACTCCGCGAACCTGCATACGGCGTTTGACGCTTTTGAAAGTCGCCAGAGCTTCGACAACTGCCGCACGTTCGATTCCCAAAACTTCAGCCGCTGCAATCACCGCCAGACAGTTGCGGATATTGAACATTCCGGCCAGCGGCGTTCGGATTTCAGCCCATTCCCTGCCCTGGCACAAAGCGATGAATCGAGTTTCTTCGGGTTGGAATTCGATTTCTCGCGCAGTCCATTTGGCATCAGGATGTTCGACCCCGAAAGATTCAACCGAACACCAGACGCCTTGCGGGTCAATTGGCTTTTCGATGATTTCGCGCACGACGGGTGAATCCCAACCGGCAATCAATCGGCCTCCGGCGGGAATCAGATTGACCAACAAGCGAAAGACTTTCTTGATCGCGTCCAGCGAAGGGTAAATGTCTGCGTGGTCGTATTCGATATTGTTCAGAATCACCAGATCAGGCAGGTAATGCAGAAACTTCGGCCCTTTGTCCCAATAAGCCGTGTCGTATTCATCGCCTTCGATGGCGAAGTGATTTGAACTGGCGACTTTGAAACTTGCGCCGAAGTTTTCGGCTACGCCGCCGACCAGAAAGCTGGGATCAAGTCCGCCGACTTCCATGACCCAGGCCATCAACGAAGTCGTAGTCGTTTTGCCGTGCGTACCGGTGACAACCGTTGAGTGTTTGCCGCGAATGAATTGTTCGCGTATGACTTCGGCCATCGAAGCGCAACGCAGTTTGTGATCCAGCGCGTATTCGATTTCCGGGTTGCCGCGTGAAGTCGCATTGCCTACGACAACTAAATCCGGCGCGGGTTGCAGGTTCGCCGCGTCGAAACCTTCGTGAGTTTCTATGCCCAGCCGTTTCAGTTCGTCACCCATCGGCGGGTAAAAAGCCTTGTCCGATCCGGTGACTCTATGGCCTTGAGTTTTTAGCATCCCAGCCAGCGAACCCATTGCTGTGCCGCAAACGCCTATCAAATGAAAATGTTTGTGCCCCATTTGTTACCGCTTTTTAGATTAAAAGTATGTGGGAGCGAGATTATAGCGGCGGTCAGCCCGTTTCGGTAGGCCATTGAGTTTGCCAGCTTGATCCGATAAATTGATGCCTCTTCAAACAATTACCCGGAGACAGGATGAAACCTTCTCAAGTTTTGAAATACGTAATTGCCGGGATCGTTTTCATACTCATCAGCATTCCGACAATTCTGGAAAAAGTTCCGCCGAATGCTTGGTATGGCTTTCGAGTCGCCAAGACGCTTTCGGACGAACGAATCTGGTACGCAGCCAATCGTGTGATGGGAATTGATTTGTTGCTGGCCGGTTTGGCAATCGCGATTGGCGCTCTGATCACGACAAAGTTGGTTAGATGGGATCGTCGCCGAGCCAATCAGATTTGTTTTTCAATTTTTCTGCTTTCATTGCTGGCGGCGCTGACACACGGTTTCTGGGCGCTCAGTCGTATGTAACCCGGAGTAAGAAATGATGAAATCGCATCGCAGAGAATTTATTGCCGCAACCCTGCTGTCTGTTGGAGCTTTGCCAATGTCGGCGCAGGCTCAGGACAAACAGACCGATGACGCAAAAGATGTTTCTCTGCGAGGGAAAATAGTTTGCCTGACCGAAGAACTGGACAAGCGATTCAACGTTCTGCCCAATTGCGATGATCAGCATCACGTTTACTCGCTGAAAACCAGCGACGGCAAAATTCATCCCCTGTTGCCGACTGAAACCGCTGCCGCAGTTTGGTTGGACGAACGCTTTCGCCAACGCGATCTGCAAATCACCGCTCGCAGCTTTCCCGACACCAACCACATCGAAGTCATCAAAATTCAATCCTGGATCAGCGCCCAACTGCACGACCTGTATTATTACTGCGACATCTGCGCCATCACGGCCTTCAAACCACAGGCTTGCGAATGTTGCCAGGAACCGGTCGAGTTCCGCGAAACGCTGACTAAAAACAATAACAACTGATCTCACGGTTGGGGAACGATGTCTGCTCAAATTCTGAACTTACGCGAACTCAATAGAGCAACACTTGCGCGCCAGATGTTGTTGGAGCGGGAAAGCCTGCCGGTTCCAGCAGCCATCGAACGGCTGGCCGGAATGCAGGCGCAACTCGCCTCGGCGCCTTTCGTCGGTTTGTGGACTCGGCTGAAAAACTTCACACGCGAAGACCTGGCGGCGGCAATCGAAGCTCGAACCGTTGTCAAAGCGACGATGATGCGGGCGACACTGCATCTTTCTTCAGCAGAAGATTACCTGCGGTTTCGGACTACGCTGCAACCTGTGCTGAGCGGAGCCGGCGAAGCCATCGCCAAACAGCGCGGCAGCGATTTTGATCGAGACAAACTGCTCGCCCAGGCGCGAAAATTCATCGCAGAAAAGCCACGCACGTTTGCTGAAATCAGCGAATGGCTTGCTCAGTTAATGCCGGATCAGGATGTTGGAGCCTTGCGGTACACGGTGCGAACTCATTTGCCTTTGGTGCAAGTTCCGATTTCCGGCGGCTGGAGTTATCCCGGCAAACCGGAATTCACTCTGGCTGAATCGTGGATTGGCAGCAAGATTTCGGTGAAAGACGATTTACTTGAATTGGCTCGGCGGTATTTGGCGGCGTTCGGCCCGGCTTCAGTGAACGACATGCAGACGTGGTCTGGCTTGAAGCTGCCTGTGCTGAAAGAAATTTTTGAAAAGCTGAAGCCTGAATTGCAAACTTACCGCGACGAAGCAAAACGCGAACTATTTGATCTGGGCGGAACTTCTCTGCCCGACGAAAACACACCTGCTCCGATTCGCTTCCTGCCGGAATTCGACAACCTGCTGCTTTCGCATAACAAACGCCATCGAATCGTTGCCGACGAACATCGTTCGCGGGTTTACCTGCCTGCATTGCGAGTGGCGGCGACAATTCTGATTGATGGTTTTGTTGGCGGCGTGTGGAAAGTCGAGAAAACCAAAACTGCGGCGACTTTGATGATCGAGCCGTTCGATAAGCTGGCGAAAAAAGATCGGGCGACCTTGATTGAAGAAGGTGAACTGCTTGTCCGCTTCATCGAACCATCCGCCCGATCATTTGAAATCAGGTTTGCCGATTAAAGCCCCTGACGCATTTGGAATTCAGGTTAATTGCGTTTTCTGTTGTTGTGCTTGGCGCGATAAATTTTACGGCTCGCTTCGTTCTGTTCTTTATGAATTTCTTTGCGCTCTTCTGCTGTCACGGTTCCGTCCGCACGCGCTTCTTTTTTCTCTTGATGAACTTCTTTCTGCTCTTTTTCCAGTTTACGAACTTCGCCTTTCTTTAATTCACCTGAAGCCACTCCCTGTCTAATGCGTTTTTGCTGATTTTCCTGACGCTTGGTGGCAACGGGAGTCCGTTTACCCGGTGTTGGGGCTGGTGTTTGAGCCAAAGCTACAACCGTTAAGCCCAAAGACAGCGTGATGGCAAAAAGAATTGTTGATAAAGTTTTCATCTTGGAATTGTCCTCCTGACCGAGGCTGACTCGGTCATCAAGTTGGTTTGGTTTAGACGGCCATTGGCCGCACAGTTTAAGGGGGATAAAGTCAATAACGCGCTCTTCCCAAAGACGCCATGAAGCGCGTAAAAGCCGATTTTTTTTTAGTGTGATTCAGAATAGACACACCAAAACCATTCACCCACTGAGAAACAAAATGAAACAATCCATTCTTCATTTGGCATTGGTCGTCCGCGATTACGATGAAGCAATTGAGTTTTACACTCGAAAGCTGCACTTCACCTTAGTTGAAGACGTTTACCAGCCCGAACAAGACAAACGCTGGGTCACGGTGGCTCCGCCGGGATCAAGCGAAACGACTTTGCTGCTGGCGCGCGCCGTTACGCCGGAGCAGGAAAAATTCATCGGCAACCAGTCAGGAGGCCGAGTGTTTCTGTTTTTGCAAACCGATGATTTTTGGCGCGATTACAGAGAGATGGTTTCGCTTGGCATCCGCTTCGTCCGCGAACCGAAGGAAGAAAGTTACGGCACGGTGGCGGTGTTTGCGGATTTGTATGGCAACCTGTGGGATTTGATCCAGCGGAACGGTACGGACCTGGCCATTTCATGAGCAACATAATTGTTGAAACGTCAGCCGTCTTTCCGCAGTCTTAACCAGTAGACACGTATCTCCATCAAATCCACTCAAAACCATTCGGAGGGTTCAACCATGTCGAAACGAATTTTGTCGCTCGCATTGCTCTTGCTAGCGTTACTGTCATTTGGCCTGTCATTCGGCGGAATGAAGCCATCAACCACCAGCGCTCAGGGCGTGGGAACTCGATTGCTGAGAACTCCAACCGTCAGCGCAACTCAGATTGCGTTCGCTTATGCCAATAATATCTGGGCTGTCGAACGCGCGGGCGGAACGGCTCGGCGATTGACCAGTTTTCAGGGGCAAACGTCCAATCCGCACTTTTCGCCCGACGGCAAATGGCTGGCGTTCAGCGCCGAATACGCTGGTAACACGGACGTTTACGTTGTTCCCGCAACTGGCGGCGAGCCGAAACGTTTGACATGGCATCCGGGCGCGGACTCAGTCCAAGGATGGACACCAGACGGCAAATCCGTGATGTTCGCTTCGGCGCGAGCGACCTGGGCACCCAGCGGCGCTCCGCGTTTTTGGACGGTTCCAGCCGAAGGCGGCGTAGAAGAACCAATGGCTTTGCCGCGCGCGTATCAAGGCAAAATTTCTCCGACCGGAACGCACATCGCTTACCGCATGAACAATTCCTGGGACGACGAACGCCGCAATTATCGTGGCGGCCAAAACCGTCCGATCTGGATTGTGGATTTGAAAACTTACGATCTGGTTTCTCCGCCGTGGACTGATTCAAAAGACATTGATCCGGCGTGGGTTGGCGACACGGTTTACTTCATTTCCGACCGCGACAGCGTAGCCAACGTCTGGTCATACGAAACCAAAACCAAAAAGCTGGCTCAGGTCACACGCTTCACCGACTTTGACGTGAAGACGTTAGATTCCGGCGCAGGCGTCGTGGTGTTTGAACAGGCTGGTTACATTCACGAACTCGACCCGAAAACCGGCAAAACCAAACAAGTGAACATCACGGCGGCGGGAGACTTTCCGTGGATGATGGCTCGTTGGGAAGATGTTTCCAGCCGCATGACCAACATCGCCATTTCGCCAACCGGCAAGCGCGCCGTGGTCGAAGCGCGCGGAGAAATCTTCACCATCCCCGCCGAAAAAGGCGACATTCGCAATCTGACCAATTCCAGCGGATCAGCCGAACGCGATCCGGCGTGGTCTCCCGACGGCAAATTCATTTCCTACTTCAGCGAC
>JAGNMH010000386.1 GCA_017991275.1 Acidobacteriota bacterium | reverse complement strand
GCTTTTGACCCGAACCTGTTTTCTCAGCGTTCCAAAACACCTGAAGGCAAAGGCGAAATTCGCGACCTGCAAACTGACGAAGATAAGCCACTATACAATCGTGTCATTCAAGGTCAATTTCCGCCCGGCTCAACCTGGAAGTTGATGACCAGTGTCGCTGCCCTCAACGAAGGTGTCATCACACCAACCAATAACCGCATTCAGGATGGCAGCATCCAGATCGGCAATTACTTGATGAAGTCACTTTCTAATTATGGTGCGCCGGATATTGTGACTGCCATTTCCAGGTCTGCCGATGGCTACTATTATCGGTTGGGTTTAAAGATGGGGGTTGATAAGTTCGAGAAATGGGTCAACCTTTTCAGGTTCGGGCAGAAAACCGGTATTGATTTGCCTGGAGAGTATTCAGGTATCGCGCCTACACGCGAAACGAAGCGCCGTTCCTGGGCAAACAGGATCAAGAGAGCGCAGCAGGCTTTGGATGAGGCGCCGGAAAAAGAGAAACCAGCGAAGGAATTTCAGTTAAGGCAGTTCCAAAGAGAGTCCGAGTGGACTGATTACGACATGGCTTCGTCGGCTTTTGGGCAGGGGCAGAATGCTTCGACCCCGATTCAATTGTTGCGTTACGTCAGTGGCCTGGCGGTTTCCGGTCACATGTACACGCCACATTTGATGTTGCGTGCGGTGGCTGGCACTGACCGTTTTGGCAATCAACAGCCGGAAATCTATTTTGAAGACAATAACAAATTTGAAGTGCCGATGAGCAAGGAAGTTCATGAGATTGTGCTCAAGGGAATGTGGGGCGCTGTCGAAGCAGGCACGGCGGGCGCAGCCAAGGTCGAGGGCTTCGACGTGTGTGCCAAAACCGGCACGGCTCAGGTCGCCTCGACTGACCGCGTCGGATCGAAGAACAAAGACCACGCCTGGTTGATCAGTTTTGCTCCGCGCGATAAGCCTGAATTGGCGATGGTTATTTTGACCGAAAACGTAGGTTTTGGCGGCACGCACTCTGCGCCGCGAGCCAAACCGATTTATGAAGATTATTACCGCCGCACTCGCAATCTGCCTGCAGAGCCTTTGGCAGAGGCTGCGCCTGAAGCAGGAAAGACTGGTGCAGCGGGAAACGGGAGGTAGGCAGTAGACAGTAGACAGTGGGCAGTAGGCAGTAGTTTTGAGCATCCAAGCGCAGTTATTTGTAAATGCAGCTTACGAACTTCTGATTGTCGGGATTTGCGACTGAATAATTGCTTATGACCTTTGCTTTCCTGCTCACAGCTACTGACTACTGACTACTGACTACTGACTACTTTCCACGATGTTCGGCATCAACCGCAGATACCTGACTGATTTTGACTGGCCATTGTTAGGCATGGCGCTGCTGATTGCGGCGTTTGGAGTGCTGGAAATTTCCAGCGCTCAGCCGTTAAACCCCGGTATTTGGAAGCGACAGCTTATTGGTGTTGGTATTGGTCTGGTTCTGTTGTTCGTGGTGACGATGTTCGATTACCGCAGGATCGTCAACGTCGCCCCGTATATGTACGGAGTTGGTGTCGTGTTGCTTGCATTGGTTTTGACGCCGCTTGGCAAGACGGTCAACGGCAATCGAAGCTGGCTCGACATAGGCGGATTTGCTTTTCAGCCTTCCGAGCTGGCCAAGATTTGCACGATTCTCTTTCTGGCTTATTACCTGGCAAGTGTTAAAAAACGTCCGCTCGATGTGCGGACGATTATTACTGCGGGTCTGATATGGGCTGTGCCTGCCGGGCTTGTTTTTGCACAAAACGATACCGGCAGCGCGCTCAGCTTTACTTCTTTTCTGGCGGCCATGCTCTTCCTTGCGGGAGTGCGTTGGACGTGGGTTGCCGCGGCTGCTGTTGGGCTTGTGTTGGTTGTAGTCCTTTCGGTTCCGTACCTGAAAAGCTGCAAGGGCTACAAGTGCGAACGGATCAGAGCCGTTTATTGGCCTGAGATGGCAGACAAAGGCTACCGCTATCAAAACGATCAAGCGGAGATTGCTGTCGGTTCGGGCGGCATTTTCGGAAAAGGAATCAGACAAAGTACTCAAGGGGCGCTCGGCTTTGTGCCGGAAGTCCAAAACGATTTTATTTTTGCAGTCGCCGGTGAGGAAACGGGTTTTCTGGGCTGTCTGCTGGTGTTGACTTTTTATCTGCTGATCATCGTCCGGCTTATACAAATTGCGCGGGTTGCGCGCGAACGAGTCGGAGTTTTGCTGGTTGGCGGTTTAGCAGCCCTGCTGCTTTATCACATAGCGGTCAACGTCGGAATGGTAGTCCGGGTTTTGCCCATCATGGGCATCCCGCTTCCACTTATGAGCGCCGGTGGCACATCGGTCATTGCCACTCTGTTTGGCATTGGACTGGTGATAGGCGTGCGGTTACGCAGGTTTGTGAATTGAGTGGTTGGTGGTTGGTGGTTGGTAAGTCCTGAATTGGTTTACCGAAGGTCACCAACTATTAATCAACAAAATTTCCAACCACTAACAATCAATCACCAACCACCGCACAAAGGTTTTCCCAATGACGACAATCCAACGCCGCTTAAATGAGCGCGCTCGGCAGTTTCGAGTTGCGCTCGGCGGCAGCAGCAGTTCGGCTGGCAAGCCCCTACGCTTAGGCACTCAAGCCAGGTGTAGGCATAGGTGTATTCGCTTGCTGACCAAACAGGCTGAAAAAATCACCTGACAGTTCCCGCTCACCAAACAAATGCTGTATGGCAGTTGAAGGCAGGGAACTCCGATTAGGCAAGTCATGGGAAAGTTAAGGAAAGTTTTGAAGCAGCCGTGAAAGTTTGTCTTTCATTTATTCGGCCTTTTGGAGGCTCTTCAAAACTTCTTACGACTTTTCTGGACTGGCTTGGTTCGATAGGAGACTTTGAATGTCCAAAGAGATGATTATCAGCGTCAACGGACGCGAGAAGAAAATTGCGATTATTGAAGATGATGTAGTCACTGAATTTTATGTCGAACGCGGTGACGAAAATCAGGGAATCGTCGGCAACATATACAAAGGCAAGGTGATGAAAGTGCTTCCAGGCATGCAATCAGCCTTTGTAGACATTGGCTTGGAGCGCGATTCGTTCCTTTACGTTTCGGACTTCTTTGATGAAGACATAGAGGACGAAGATGTGGAGAAGATGGAAGCTCCACGACAGGCGTCGCAACCGATTCAGAAAATTGAACGCCCCCAACGCCCGCCAATTATCCGTCCGTCCAGGGCCATAGAGTCGGAAGTGGCCGATGCCGATTCTGAAGAAGAGCTTGATTTGCGTTTTACCGCCTTAAGCCATATCGAAGAGATTTCCGAAGAACCGTCTATCGAGCCTGCTGACGATGATTTGGCTGATAGCGAGGTTTTTGCTGAAAAAACCGAAGGGCGCGGTCCGCGGCAGAGGCGTCAGAAGCGGCTACGTTATTCCGAGCCGGAATCACCGGAAACGGCAGCGGAAGAAGTTCCCGCCACGGTTGAAATTGAGCAGGTTGAAGAAGAGTCAACCACCGCAGACGCTGAAACCGATGAAGGCGGTCGCCGTCGTGGGCGCGGACGCGGGCGCGGACGCGGACGTGGGCGCGGCGAAGAGGCCCAGGAGATCACACGGCCTGCTGGCAGAAGACCGGCGGGCGAACCGAAACTGCTGAAAGAGGATGAAGATGGCGGTCTAAGGGCAGGGCACGTGCTGGTCCATCACGAATCGCTGGAGCGCGTCATTGACGATGAAGACGAAACAACAGGAGATATGCTTAGAGACGCAATGATCCAGGAACGCATCTCTACCCGGATTCACGAGGATGAGCGTCGCACATCCATTATCGAAGTCGAACCTACGCCGGAAATTCACGTCGGGGGGTTACAGCAAACGTTGACGCAGGCTTCCGGATTCGAGCGTATTAGCGACGGCGAAGACCTGTATGTGCCTAAAGTGAAAACGCCAGTAGTCGGTGAAGAACAGGAAGATGAAGGCATAGAAGGTATAGTTGAAGACTCTGAAGACATTTCCGCTACCGACGCTCCGCTGGATGCAGCCTTTATGGACGCTGCATTGCCGGAAATTCAGGAATCGCATGTTGCAGATGACCAAACCAAAGATCACGAAACCACTGACTTCGACCCAAGCTCTGCCGCTACTGAGCCGCTTATGAGTTGGCAGACTGAGCCAGTTGCTTGGCCGGAAAGCAAGGCCGCTGGTAACGAAACTGAGTTGGTGGCGATGGACGAGCAGCCGGTATCGGCTTTGGTTGCCGAGCCAACAGTTGAAATGCAAGCAGATGTCGAAGTTCTTTCCTTGAATCCGCCAGCCGTCGAATTCGGTGAAGCCATAGAAGTTGTCGAAACTGAATCACCGGAAGAGAGCGCGGAACCTGTAGAGGAATTGCCTAAAGAAGCCAGCGCAAAGGTTCGCGGGCGGTCGCGGAAAGGTGAAATGGCTACTCGACGAGGGGGCCGTGGTCGTCGTCGTACCTTC
Organism: Acidobacteriota bacterium; assembly: GCA_017991275.1. Lineage (GTDB taxonomy): Bacteria > Acidobacteriota > Blastocatellia > RBC074 > RBC074 > RBC074. The sequence continues at coordinate 1,354 of JAGNMH010000386.1, read as the reverse complement.
CAGAAACGCACTACGACTGATGCGACTGCCGACAGTGAAGATCAGCAAGACGAGCAGGATGACAATCATGATGAACAGGCTATGCCTTTGGTTCCTGCGTTAAGCGCTCGGTCGAATGATAGGGGGGCTGAAAGAGCGGATCGCAGTTCGGATCGTTTCCAGCGACCGATCATTTCCGATTTGTTGCGCGAAGGCCAGGAAATCATTGTCCAGATTGCCAAAGAACCTATCGGTCAAAAAGGCGCGCGTATCACTTCGCACGTCGCACTGCCCGGTCGTTACATTGTTTATATGCCTACGGTTGAACACATAGGCGTTTCCAGAAAGATCGGCACCGACGAAGAGCGTCAGCGTTTGCGCCGCAGCCTGCACCAGATGCGTGCCGAGGCCGGAGCGCCCGGTGGTTTTATCGTTCGCACGGCGGCCAGCGGTTGCACGACTGAAGAGTTGCGCGAAGACATGAATTATTTGATTCGCACCTGGACTGATATTCGCCGTCGGTCGGAAAAAGCCAAATCGCCAGCAATCGTTCATCGCGATCTGGATTTGGTGCAGAGGATTTTGCGCGATCAGCTTTCGTCGGATTACACAGCCATTCGTGTTGACAACGAACTGGAATACGAACGAACGGTTGATTTCATCAATCGCTTTGCGCCAAAGCTGGTCAATCGTGTCAAGCTGTACACCAAAGAAACCCCGATTCTGGACGCTTACGGTGTGCAGCCGGAAATTGACAAGGCGGTTAAGCCTCGTGTCTGGCTAAAATCCGGCGGTTACATCGTCATCAATCAGACAGAAGCTTTGGTGGCCATTGACGTCAACACAGGCAAATTCGTAGGCAAATCGAACCGGCTGGAGGACACCATCACCAAAACCAATCTGGAAGCGGCGAAAGAAATCGTTCGCCAGATTCGGTTGCGCGACCTGGGCGGCATTATCGTGTTGGATTTCATTGATATGGAAGAACGCCGCAACCGCGCGAAGGTCATGGCTGCACTTGAACAGGAAATTCGCAGCGACCGTTCGCCGTCGAAGATTCTTCAGTTCAACGATTTCGGGCTTGTGGCTGTGACCCGCAAACGAGTCAAACAATCGCTGGAGCGTACGCTCTGTTCGCCGTGCAGTTATTGCGGCGGCGGCGGCATGGTCAAGAGCACCCAAACGGTTTGTTACGAAATCCTGGCCGAAGCTCGGCGCATTGCCAAAGACATTGACGACACCAACGAAGTAATACTTCGCGTCAATCCCGAAGTGGCCAAAGCTCTGCGTGGTTCTGAGCGCGACGTGCTGTTGGAGATTGAGGCTTATCTTGGTGGCGTCGTCTCAATCAAGAGCGATCAATCAGTTCATCAAG
>JAGNMH010000385.1 GCA_017991275.1 Acidobacteriota bacterium | reverse complement strand
TTCCATTTTTTGCATTGCTGGGTTTGATAGGCCTGGTGGCCAATCAGGGTTTTTACTATCTGGCGCTAACCAAAGTCAGCGTTGGTTATGCGTTGATGCTGCAGTACCTGGCCCCGATCTTTCTTATGACTTATGGAGTTTTGTCAAAAACTGAACGTCTGACCGCTGGCAAGCTGACTTCAGCGGCAATGGCTCTTGGGGGAGTGGGGCTGATGTTGGTTGGTCAGCCTGGAGGTTTAGGACGAATTTCATGGACGGGTTCGTTGTGTGCGGTCGGTTCTGGCATAGGCTTCGCGTTTTACACCGCCTACGGTAAACACGGTCTGCGCCGTTACGATTCACGAACAATGATGGCATACGCCTTTCTGTCGGCGGCGTTGATCTGGTTGATGATTCGCCCGCCGTGGCAGATCGCCTGGGGGAGTTACGATCTGCCGACATGGGCTTTCTTTTTCTATCTGGGAGCCGTCGCAACGGTGCTGCCCTTTGCTCTTTATCTGGCAAGCTTGAAGCATCTTGAGGCCAGCCGCACCAGTCTGACTTCAATCCTGGAGCCGGTCGTTGCTGCTACGGCTGCATGGATATGGCTTGGCCAGTCGCTGTGGCCGCTGCAAATGGCAGGCGGACTGGCAGTGCTGGCAGGCGTGCTGATGCTACAGGCTGAATCCTTTTGGCTTCTTAACCGAGCCAGACAAAACTGAGCGGCATCTCATCACTTTTTCTTGCTTGAAGCCTCCACAAGCAATTCATTCTTCACCTCAAACAGACCGGACACGCCACTTGCTCGGACGTTTGCCAGGCTGCTATCGCTTTTGCTGGAAACAACCCCTTTCAGTGTCAGCCTTCCGTTTTTAATAATTATGTGAATTGAAGGAACCACGCCCTGTCCGTAACGGAACAGAGGCGAGCCGGAATTGAATAAAGCCCGATATACAGCCGCGCGTAATCGGTCGTCGTTTGACGATAACGGCAGAACTTCTATTTCATTGAATACCTTGTCAACGCCTTCAATTTTCTTCACTCGATTTTCGGCATCGCTTTTCATGGTGGGACGAGTAACTTCTCCACGAAGGTAAACTCTGCCGTCCGCTTCGACATTTCCCTCCAACCAATCAAACACGCCGAAATAGGGTATCGTCACCAGTTCCTTGCGAACCTCTTTGACCAAACGCGCCACTTCACGAGTGTCGCGCTCTGCCCTCGGAGCCTTCTCTTCCAGCTTCTTCTTTTTCTTTTGTGGTGACAGTGAACCTGCGGCAAAAACATCAGAAGCAACAATCAAAATAACGACTGCAAATACTGCGAACAATGTTTTTTTCATATTTCCTCCAGTGAAAATATCTTGGTTTACGGATAATTCAGAATGTTTCGCCATTCAACTTTAACAGGTGAAAACTCCTAAACACACATGCTTTACGATTTTTAAGCTTTACGGCATGCTTGCCTCAAGTTCGAATCAGTACCAATCACAAACTTGAAAGGAGCAGCGCACCGCTCTTTGGTGTGCGCGAATCGTTATGAAAAAACTTGGCATCGGTTTCATCGGCAGCGGCTTTATCACTCGTTTTCACATCAAATCTTTTGTCGCCGTGCGCGATGCTGACGTGCTTGGCGTCTGGAGTCCGAACAAATCTCACGCCGAAGAAGCGGCATCGCTGGCACGTTCAATTCGCGTCGGCGATTGCCAGCCATTCAATTCCATCGAAGAGATGGTGGCATCGCCCGACATTGACGCCATCTGGCTGTGCGGACCAAATCACACTCGCATTGAAAATCTGGAAGCCATTGTAAAGGCGATAAAGTCAGGTAAAGGTTCGCTGCGCGGCATTGCCGTCGAAAAACCTCTGGCCCGCAATGCCGCCGAAGCCAAACAAGTCATCGAATTGATCGAAGAATCCGGCTTGATGCACGGCTATCTGGAAGACCAGCTTTTTGAACCGGGCATCGAACGCGGGCGAGAAATTCTGTGGCGCAGAGCCGCCGCGCTGACCGGTCGTCCGTACATTGCACGTTGCGCCGAAGAACACAGCGGCCCGCACATGCCCTGGTTTTGGCAGGGCGAATTGCAGGGCGGCGGAGTTCTAAACGATATGATGTGCCATTCGGTCGAAGTCGCGCGCTTTCTGCTGACCGATCCTGACAAGCCGCGTAACAGTATCAAACCTGTCAAAATTTCCGCGACGATTTCCTGCTTGAAATGGGCGCGACCTGAATATGCCGACCTCTTACAGCAGATGATGGGCAAGGAGGTTGATTACAGAAATCGCCCATCCGAAGACTTTGCGCGCGCAACGATCCATTACGTTGACGACATCGGCAATCCGCTAATTGCCGAAGTGACGACTTCATGGAGTTTTGTCGGCCCTGGTTTGCGGTTGTCGTCTGAACTGCTGGGGCCGGAGTATTCGATGTTCATCAATTCTCTGAACACCAGCTTGAACCTGTTTTTCAGCCGTCGCGTTACCGGAACCGAAGGCGAAGACCTGGTTGAAAAACAGAACGCCGAACAAGGTTTGATGCCTGTGGTCGCCAATGAAACTTCCGAGTACGGTTATGAAGCCGAGAACCGCTACTTCGTCAATTGCTTCCTGGATGGCAAACAACCGGAAGTGAGTTGTTACGATGGATTGGAAGTAACTCAACTGTTGATGACTGCCTACAAGAGCGCGGAAGAAGAGCGCACTATCGCGTTCGACCCTGCCGCCATTGAAGATTTCGTTCCCGCAGTCGCGCGTGGGACGTGGAAGCCATAGCAAGTGCATGTAGCGCCGCCTTCAGGTGGAACGGTGACGTATCCCTTCAAAAGTAAAAGCGTGCTCCAGACCTACTCATCCAGGAAAGAAAAACGACACCCTTCCGCCTGAAGACGGCGCTACGAACTTTTCCAGGCATGAATAGCCAGCAGCGCCAAAACCAGAATCAGCAACAACCAAACTACGCTCCGATATTCCCACTGCAACGAAGCCGCGTTTGCCCAGTTGCCCCAACGCCCGGAACTCGCTACGGTCAAATCAGACTCTTCGCGCGAAATCGCGTTGGCGGCAAAAGCGTATTTGCTCTGACCAGCAATAAGTTCGTAAACGCCTGCGATGTCGGCTTTGATCCTAACTGCTTTGTCGCGCACCGCCAGTTGGCGAGTTTTCTTTTGCGGGTCAATCAGGCTGACCGATTGCACATCGGATTCGACGGTCAGATTGGCTTCGCCACCTAAATGTACATTCGCTTGCTGCAATCCCGGAGCGGCTTTGGCTCGCCAGTTGATCAGGTTCAAAATCAGTATCGGCCAGTTCGGAGTTTCGTGAAGAGTTGAAAGCTGTGGTCGTAATCGCAACCTCAGTTCGTGCCGCCCGTTACGGTCAATGTCCGTCAGCAAAGCAATGTTGCCTGCGGTGATAACCGGCACACCCGGAAGTTGTGAATTCCCTGCTCCCCAAACCATTCCGCCAAGCGATAAGCCTTCGGTCAGCGGATGAGCACGATCAACGACAAACGGGCCAAGATAGCTGTTAGCGCCGGTCTCATTGAAAAGCTGTAGCGTCCAGGCTTCAGTGTCAGCAGTTGGAGCATCGGCTTTGTCAGTGATAATCAATTCTGGATGGTCGGAACTCAGACGAATTTGAGAAGAGGATTCAACAGCTTTTTCAACCAGTCCGTGCAACATTGCATCACTCAGCCGGAGGTCAACGCGAACGATCTGACCGGTTTCCGGCATCAGCAGGACTTCGTCATCAACCGCCAAAGAGTCTTTGCCCAGCCTGGCCCGCAAAGGCGAAGAGCTGTTTTTCAGAGTCAGCGTAATTCGGCGAGATTCGTTTCCGGCCAAGGCCAGCGATTGTGGATTGTAACCAGAACCATAGGATGCGGATTGCGGATTTTTGCTGCCGGGGGTTTCGATTGTTAAAGTTGCGTTGGCTGATTGTGAAGAGAGATTGGTAATTTCCAGCATCACACGCTCTTCGCCGCCCCGCGCTGAGCGAGTAGCCGCAGTGAAAGCCATATTGGGCAACGAAGCCCCGAACGCCCACCATTGCAATCGGCTGTCTTTGAGTTCCTGAACAGGAGGCTCCTGCGCCGGAGCATGGTCGCTGACAACCAACACGCGCCCACGATTACCGCCAAGTTCAAATGCAAAAGCAATCGCTTCTTCCAATTTTGCCGACGGCGCTCCGCATTTCCAATTGTCCAACAGCTTGATGGCCTGTTCTGCGTTGCCGGTCGCTTCGCTTAAAAGCTGTGGAGTTTCTGCGGCAAGCACAAACCGCAAAGGCTCATAACGATTCGACCGCAGTTCGCTTTTGATGGCGGCAACGGCACGGTTCCGCGAACTGTCTTCGCCACCCGCGAGCCCTCCTGCCTGCATGGAAAAAGAATCGTCCAGCACAACGACCAAAGGCCGAGCCGTATCACCAGTTTGCATTAACGGTCTGGCTGCAGCCATCACCAGCAGCAAAATGGCCAGCAACTCCAAAAAGAAAAGCAGCGGGGTTTGCAGCCTGTGAATTCGCTGCCCACCATCCCATTGCTGTCGCACATCCAGCCAAAACATCAGGCTGGAAACTCGTTGCTCTTTTGCTTTGTTGCGTAAAAGGTAAATGGCCACCAACAGAGGCACGGCCAACAAGGCAACAAATGCTAATGGGAAGCTGAACACTGGCATCGTTTCTTAGCGCGGAAAGAGTTCGTTCAACTCTAACGCGGAAGGCTGCGCGCCATACTGACAAAGCTCGAATGCTTCGGCGTACTTAACGGATTGGCCAGCTTCGCCATAACGTTGCACCAGCAAATTGCGGTTGGCGCTGGCTACATCGGCATCTCTGTCAATCAACCAATCACGAATGAAATTTTTGCGTTTTTCATCATCTTCCGGAACGCCGGGCAGGTATCGCCCCATCCACGAATCTTTGTCAGCGAACTGCGAAGGCATGGCTTCTATGCAGGCGCGCTTTTTATCAATCACGTCGTCTATGCCGACGATTATTGCCGGGTCGAAGGGGTAAGGTTTTTTGAAATTGTCGGAATAGTAAAAGATAGCCGGGTTGCGTGGGCAAGGTGGGACATCTGTGACGAAGAAAGGAGCTGCGACCAGCACCGCGGCGTCTTCGACTAAAACTCCTGTGTATCGGTGATCGGGGTGGTAATCGCAGGTTCGATGGCAAAGTACAACATCTGCTTGCCATTCGCGGATCAACCGCGCGATGGTTCGCCGGTTTTCCAGCGTAGGCAGCAATTCGCCATCGTGAATATCCAACACTTGCATTTCGATGCCCAGAATTTCCGCCGTGCGTTGCACTTCAGCTTTGCGCCTCAGAGCCAGCGGGCCGCCAGCCATCGCAAAATGCCCAACGTCTCCATTGGTTGTGGCGACGAATTTAACCTTGTGCCCGGCGGCTGCCCATTTCGCAGCCACTCCGCCAGCTTTTAATTCGCAATCGTCCGGGTGAGCGCCAAACGCAATTATCCTCAATGCCATTTGTAAAATTCCTTGTTGTGTAAATTTCAATTCAACGAAACAAATCAGGATCACTGTTTCGCAATCGTTTAACCAACGCTTGCCACCAATCTTCGTAATGCCCGATTTCGATGTTGGAAGCTTTGGTTTGCCGAGCAGTTTCGGCGTCCAGCGCGTCGGCGGAGGTGGCTCCGAACTGAATCGCCTGAGCCTGGACCTTCGCCGCTCGTTCGGCCAGCAGCGTGTAACCCAATGCAAAGCGAATGTCGGTTGCGACAGAAATCAAACCATGATTTTTCAGGATGCCGATGTTCTTTGCGCCCAGAGCTTCGGCAATCGGACCAGCGCCGTCTTCGGAAAACACCGTGCCGATGAATTCGTTGTACAC
>JAGNMH010000384.1 GCA_017991275.1 Acidobacteriota bacterium | reverse complement strand
TTCGGCAATTTTTGGCGGATATTTGTGGATAAAAGACAGATCAACCAAACCCTTATGTTTTTCAGCAAGGAGAATATCTTTATGTCGAAATTAAATCTAAGTCGTTTTCTGGCGTGGACGATGCTGTTTTCGTTCTGCCTCATTTTGTGGAGCGGAACGGTTCTAGCCCAATCTCAGGGCAGCACAGGTCAGATTACCGGCACTGTGCGTGACAGCAACGGCGGCGCTGTTCCCGGTGTGGCGGTCAAGGCTATAAGCACCGAAACTTCTACCGAACGCACCGCTGTTTCCAGTTCCGACGGAGTTTATCGCTTCGTCTTGCTTCAACCCGGCAGTTATCGGATCACGGCAGAAGCTTCAGGATTCAGCCGGACAGAGTTGCCAAATGTAGTGGTGACAGTTGGCCAGATCACCGACGCCAATATCACATTAGGCGTCGGCACGGTTGCCGAAACTGTCACGGTAACAGCGGAGGCTCTGCAAACGACAAGCTCGAACTCGGACGCCTTTATCAACGAGTCGGCGATCAGCAATCTGCCGATCAATGGCCGCCGATTTCAGGATTTCGTGACGCTGACGCCGACCGCCCAGGTTGATCCACAGCGCGGCCAGATTTCGCTTTCGGGGCAGCGAGGCATTTATGGCGCCAACATCAACATTGACGGTCTGGATTACAACCAGCCATTTTTCGGAGGCATTCGCGGCGGTGAACGGTCGAACAACGCTTTCACCATTCCGCAGGAATCAATCCGCGAGTTTCAGGTAATCGCCAGCGGTTATTCGGCTGAGTTCGGTCGTTCAACCGGTGGCGTGGTGACGGTTGTCACCAAATCCGGCACGAATAGTTTTCATGGTTCGGCGTTTTACCTTAATCGTCACAAAGATTTAGCGACGCAGAATGCATTCAATCAGGATGCGGCTCCGACTCAACACCAATATGGCGGCTCAATAGGCGGCCCGATCAAAAAGGATAAGGCATTTTTCTTTGGCTCCTATGAACAGCAGAAACTGGATCAGCCGCGCGCTGTTCTTTTCGACCGAATTGCGACATTCACTCCGACGGCCAATTCGAAAGAAGGTTATGACCTTTACAAGTCGTTTGAAACGCCTTTCACCCAAACCAATGACGCCAATGCCTTGCTTGGTCGTTTTGATTACAACTTCAACGATGCCAACCGGCTGAACATACGTTACAACTACAGCCGCAACGAAGCGTTGAACGCCAACGCAACCGGCAATTCTTTGTTCCCGACTACCAACCGCGCGCTGACGAATAACGGCACAGAAGGCGACAACTCGCACACGCTTGTCGGCCAATTCAACAGTTTCTTCAGCAGCAATGTGGTCAACGAACTGCGCGCTCAGTATTCGCGTGAAGAACGTCCGCGCCTTTCCAATTCCAATTTGGCCAGCGTTACCAGCACCATCGGCACATTTGGGACTCGCAACTTCCTGCCGACCACTCAGTTCGACTGGCGCGCCCAGGTTTTCAACAATTTGACCTGGATTCTGGGTAATCACACGACTAAATTCGGAGCCGAGGTAAATCATCTTTTCATTGATCAGACCTTCGCATTCAACCAGTTTGGCGAGTTCAACGTGACCGGGTCGAACCTGGAATCGGTGCTGGACATTATGTCGTCGGGTGGAGCAACGGCCAATCGTTTTGATTCGACGGCGGTGACTTACCGCCGCAACATCGGAAACGGGCGGCTGGATTTCACCATGAATCAGTTTGCCATTTTCGCTCAGGATGCCTGGCGTGTAAGCCCGGGTTTTACTCTCAATTACGGTTTGCGTTGGGAAGGCCAGTTCAATCCGCAACCTGAAACCAACAACACCATACTTTTTGACAAGATTCGTGGCTTCAAGTTTCCTTCAGGCCATACGGTTGATCCCAGCATCATCCCGGACAACGGCAATCAGTTAGGCCCGCGCGTGGGTTTTGCCTGGGATCCGTTCAAGAACTCAAAAACGGTTATTCGTGGCTTTGGCGGAATTTATTACGCCAGCAGTCCGGGTTTGCTTTACGCTGGACCGTTAAACAACTTTCGCGATCCTGCGGGCGACCTTTCAATCCAATTGCCGATTCGAGTTCCGGTCGGAAATCCGAACAACACGGTTTACAAACAGTTGAAATTGATCGGCATTGATCTAAACAATTCTTCGCTGGATAAGCTGCCGGTTCTGACTCCGCAACAGGTGCAATCGGTTGCTGCGGCTTTGGGTTTGTCCGGGTTTGATCCGTTTACAGGTGCGGCTCCGATAACCTGGGCGGACGATTTTAACAATCCGAAGTCATATCAATTCGGCGGAGGTATTGAGCATCAACTGACAAACGGTCTGACTTTTGGCGCTGATTACAGCCAGGTCAACACTTTCTACCTGCAACGAAACCGCGAATTGAATATTCCGCTGCCGACGCTTCGTTCGACCGCAGTTGATCCGGCGCAACGCCCGTTTTACGGTTTGCGCAGCGGCACAGCCCGTCCGATTGAAACTCTGGGAAGCGTGCAGGTGCGCGAATCAACCGGTCGTTCGGTTTATCAAGGCATGACCGTTCGCACGAATTTGCGCCGCAAATGGGGGCAGTTCAGCGCCTTTTACACCTTGAGCCGGACGCTTTCCAATGACGACAACGAACGTGACGCAGGTGGTGTCGCATATCAGGATGTCTTTAACTTCGCGCCTGAATTCAGCTATTCGCGCCTGGACACGCGACATCAGTTTGTGGCCAACCCTGTCTTTTTCCTGCCGTATCAGTTTGAAATATCCGCGGCTATTCGTTTGCGTTCGGGTCGTCCAATTGATGCTCTATTCGGCAACGATGCTAACGAAGACATTGGCGGCCCCGACCGTCCGTACAGCGCCGCCGGGGTTCCTTTCAAGCGGAACGCTTTCCGCAACACTTCGCAGAGCATCATTGATATGCGCATTCAGAAAGGCTTCAAGCTTGGCGAAGGCGCGCGAATCACATTTTCCGCGGAGTTCTTCAACCTGCCGAATCTGGATAACGTTGAACTTTCAACCAGTTCGACAATTGTCAACTATTGCGCCAACCCGGTTCCGGCAAATTGCGGATTCGGCGGGCCGACTAACACGAACTTCCTGAAGCTGAAAGATGCCAACGGCAATTATCTGGTCAACAACAATCCGGGCAATCCGCTGCAGATTCAGTTCGGCGCTCGATTGCACTTCTAACCCTCGATCAAGAAATTGTTTGATCGGTAAAAATGAAAAGCGGAGGCCGGATTGGTCTCCGCTTTTCATTTTGGCGCTTGCAGAACTCGTGTGTGGGAAAAAGTTTTTTTCATTACAAAGGCTCAAACTGGTTTATGGCGCAATAGGCGGCAGTATGGAAAAATGCAGCCTATGAAACTTCTGGGTCTGCGAATCTTTGGTGAATATGAACCGCCGGTTGACAGGGGGGACGCTGATCGTCCGAACCTGCTTTCGATTCTGCCACAGCCAACCACCAAAGCCGGAGACTCTTATGTTCATGTCAAACCTCTGCCACGACCTTTTCACCCGCAACCGCTAAGCTTCGATAAACGAATCTGGCTGCTGGCATTTTTCACCGGTTTTCCCGGCGCGTTGGTCGCGCTTGTTATGTTGTGGATGGGCGATTACACGCCAAAAGTGCAATGGACTCTGACGGTTTTCATCGTCAGTTTCTGGCTTGGGTGCGCTTACGCTTTACGCGAACGGGTCGTCATGCCGTTGCAAACTCTGTCGAACCTGCTGGCCGCTTTGCGCGAAGGCGATTACTCAATTCGAGGCCGAACGGTCAACAAAGACGATCCGCTCGGCGACGTAGTCCGCGAGGTCAACGCGCTCGGTTCGACTTTGCGAGTACAGCGACTGGGCGCAATGGAAGCGACGGTTTTACTGCGCCGCGTGATGGAAGAGATTGATTTGGCGGTTTTTGCTTTCGACAGCGAACAGCGTTTGCGATTGCTCAATCGCGCCGCCGAACGCCTGCTTGATCGTCCGTCGGCTCAACTGTTGGGGAAAACCGCAGAAGAGTTGCAGATGCAGGATTGCCTGGAAGGCGAAGCCGCGCGAACTTTGCAGCGAACTTTCCCCGGCGGCATCGGCAACGTCGCCAGCCGGTGGGGAATGCGTCGCAGCACATTCCGCGAAGACGGAAAGCCTCATCAATTGGTGGTCATCGCCGATCTTAGCCGCGCACTGCGCGAGGAAGAGCGGCTGGCGTGGCAGCGTTTGGTGCGGGTGCTTGGCCACGAGTTAAACAACTCTCTGACGCCAATAAAATCAATCGCGCGCAGCCTGGAAAACATGCTGGCCAGAAATCCAGAACCGGGAAACTGGCCTGCGGATTTTGAAGAAGACCTGGTGCGAGGTCTGTCTGTTATCTCAACGCGAGCCGAATCGTTGAATCGTTTTATGACCGCTTACGCGGTCTTGGCCAAACTGCCTCGCCCTGAATTGCAGCCGATGGATGTTGGCAGTTGGGTTCGCCAAGCCGCAAGTTTGGAAACTCGCTTGAAAGTGGAACTGATCCCTGGCCCTGAACTAACTATTCAAGGCGACCGCGCCCAACTGGAACAGTTGCTGATTAACCTGCAACGCAACGCGGTTGATGCATCAATTGAAAATGCAGGTACCGTCAGCATTACCTGGCGAGTAGCAAATAACTACCTTGAAATCTCAGTCGAAGACGAAGGCCACGGTTTGTCGAACACCTCTAACCTGTTCGTTCCGTTCTTTACCACCAAACCCGGAGGCTCAGGAATTGGCCTGGCGCTCAGCCGCCAAATCGCCGAAGGCCACGGCGGAACCCTGACTCTGGAAAATCGCATCAATGGCAAAGGCTGCGAAGCCAGATTAAGATTGCCGCTGTAACCTCGCCATCCATTACAGTTTCTTGTTACAGTATTTTTTTGTTATTTCTGCGTAACATTAAAATAGTTTGGCACGCAAAATAACCTATTGACAGAACACACGCACACACACAATGCCCCCGCCTTATCCACAGAATAACAATTTACGAAACGATTTTTTGAACTCGGATATTCCCCTCTAGCTCCCTGCAAGCTGTTTTCCATTTAGTTATTTTCAAAACTAACCCGAACGGCATACGTGTGTCTTCCGCTCGGTTTTCAATTGCTACATAGGAGATGAAATGAAACGCACTTCCTTGATTATTGGTGGCACGCTGGCGGTGTGTCTGGTTTCAGTTGTTATTGCTACGGAAATAATCTTTCCGCACCCGACTGCGGAAACGACTGTCAGAGGTGGAAGCAGCAATGCCTCAGCCGAAGTAACAAGCACGAAACTTATCGAAGGGGTAACTGCTCAGCAACAGGAACAAATCGAATCCGAACTCATCACCGTCAGCCGGTTTGGGTTTATGCCGCTGGCCATCAAACGTTCGGCAAAAGATTTTGTGATGACCATCGTCAACCGCACTGCCGATCCTGAATTAAATCTGACGCTCAATCGAACGGTGGGAAACAGGCCGACAGACAAGGTCATTGACGTAAAGCTGAAAAAAGGACGCGGAAGCTGGAATGCACATTTCAATCTGCCGCCCGGCGATTACGAGTTGAGTGAAGCCAGTCATCCCGAATGGAAATGCACGATCACCCTGACGCCGCGATGATCTTGCCAATGCCGTTTTTAGTAACCGATTTGAAGCCAACAAACAGCTACCGACCTTCAACGTTGTGAGAGGAATTATGAACAAGCTCGCTCGCCGCAATTTTGTCTTTGCTCTGCTGAATTCGTTTGCCGCCATCTTTCTGCTTTTGAGTTTATCGGCCAATGGCAGAGCGCAATCCGGTAACACCGCGACTGACGGTTTTACTCCTGAAGGGCTGAAGACAGGCGCTCCGGC
>JAGNMH010000383.1 GCA_017991275.1 Acidobacteriota bacterium | reverse complement strand
AGAACCCAACCCACTAGGCTTCTATCAACACAACGGCCAAATAACGGGTTGATGATTTTCTTAATTCCAACCGTGGGCATCGCGCACCGAAATCATCGCCGCCAGGATGTCATTCCACGTCTGCGGGTCGGTCATGGTTTCGTTCGAGAACATGCAGCCGTCCCAGTTGATGTGTTGAGTGCTCTTGGTTATTTCGCCATTCGCATCGCGCAGCCACAGACCGGCAGTTCGAGTGATGTCCATTTTGCCGTTCGGGTCTTTCGGCAAACAGTGGCGACCGGTTTTGTCGTGCGTGCCGGAGCCTTTGACCGTGCCGTCGTTTTGCGCGACGTGGAAGTCTTTGACCCACGGACGCAGCACGCTGGTCATTTTGGCAAGGGCTTCGTAAAGCACTTCTTTGTCTTGCCAGTCGTAACCTTCCGGCAGCAGGTTATGTTCGGGCGCGTTGTAACCCATGGTGAACAGCATCGTGTGCGCCATGTCGGCTTGGATGCCGAGCGTTTCCGGTCGGCCAACCTGTTCCAGCAAATCGTTCAAGTCTTTCCAACTGTGCATGCCGCCCCAGCAGATTTCGCCTTCGGCGGCGAGTTTTTCGCCAAAACCTTCGGCAATGTTGCAGGCTTCGCTGAAGGTGGCGGCGATCTTTTTCGTGTTGCCGACCGGATCAACCGCCCAATCGCCTGGCGAACAGGATGAGTCAACACGGACGACTCCATATTTGCGAATGCCGAGCGAGTTCAGCTTCTGAGCGATTTCGCAGGATTTACGAATTTGCGTCAGGAAGGCGGCGCGCTCTTCTTCAGAACCCATTGCCGAACCTCCGCCGGTCGGCCCCCAAACGGGAGCTACCAGCGAGCCGATGACCAAACCGCGCGACGCGACTTGATCGGCAAGTTCTTTCAACTGGTCGTCGGTCGAATCAATGTCGGTGTGCGGCAGCGACAGGAAAATGTCTACGCCGTCGAATTTCTGGCCGTTGACTTCAGCAGCGGCGGTCATGTCCAGCATCGTTTCAAACTCGATGATCGGTTCGGAATCGGGGCCGCCTTTGCCGACGAGTCCCGGCCAGGTGGCATTGTGCAGTTTTGGAAATTGATTGCTCATTGGTTTTGCTCCTGGGAAACTTATCCACGAAGTTCACGAAGAAGCACGAAGAAAGACAGGTTCTTTGTGTTCCTTCGTGAGCTTCGTGGATAGGGTTTTTCTTTGATTTACTTCTTGCCCAATGCTTGGGCGATTGCGGCTTCGGCCAATGAAGCCATTACCGCGTACCCGGCGTCGTTCGGCAAGATGCCGTCGTCGCTCAATTCTTTTTTCAGGTTGCGGCCTTCGGCCATTACGGAATAGTAATCCAGATAAACCAAGCCGCTTGCCGCAGCGTAATCTTTCAGCCAGCCGTTCGTGCCGATGATTTTGCCGAACGGTCGAACCAGCGATTGTTTCTTGTAAACGTCATTGATCGGCGTCAGCGAACAAAGCACGACTTTGATGTTATTCGCTTTGGCTAACTCGACGATGGACGTGATGTTTTCCGCCGTCATCTGTTGTGTGATCGGTTCGTAAAAACTGGCGATGTCGTTCAATCCGGCCTGAATTACTACGACTTTGGGCTTCAGCTTGATGACATCTTGCCGGAATCGCACCAGCATTTGCGGAGTCGTCTGTCCCTTGATGCCGCGATTCAAATAAGGCTTGTCGGGGAAGAATGGTGTTTTGCCTTCGCCCCAGCGTTCGGTGATTTCATCGCCCAAAAACACTACGCGGTTTTCTTCCGGCTTCGGTTTGGGAAGTTCTGTGTTTTCGCTGCCGTAATGAATCAGCCCAGCCCAATCCGCCAGCAATTTGCGTTGAAGCTCAACTCGCTGTTCAAGTTCGGCGATTGCCGACGCGCAATCCTGTGGCGAACGAGCGGCAATGATTGCGCCAAGCAGCAACACGGCAAGCAAAATTTTGACAGCCAGAGTTTTCATTCAAAAATCAGGCGATCCTTTTTCGCTTCGATCTTGGCTGGGTCAATGCCTGGGACTTTTTTCAAATCTTCGATGGATTTGAACTTCCCGTTTTTTTCGCGGTACTGAATGATTGCGGCGGCTTGCGAACGTTTCAGCGTCAGGGCGCTTTCCAGATCAATGGCTTCGGCTTTGTTGACGTTGAGCTTTGGCACTTCGTCTGCCGGATAATTCTTCACCACGTATTCCAGAACCAGATTCAGGTCTTCGTCTTTGGCTTTCAGGCCATAAGAAACCATCTTGTCCAAAGTCAGTTGCCATCCGGCTTTGTCCTGCCGCATCGAAAAAGACTTTTCCAGTTCGTGGCAGCCTTTGCAAAGTTTGGTGGCTTCTTCTTTGCCGGGGCCATCGGGCATTGGACGGCCTTGACCAGCGGAAGATTGCATCCAGTTGCCAGCGACGAAAAGCGCGAAGGCTGTTGTCAGAAAAACACAACGCCACAAGCGTTGATGAATGGAATCAAAACGTAAAGACATAAAAGACTCCGGTGCAGTGCCGCGCGCGTCAGCAAACGGCTGCTTGCCAAGTCGCCGCTTGCTGACGCGCGCGGTACCATTCCTGAATTAGTGCTCCATCGGGATGCCGAAGGTGTAAATCGTTCCGTCGTAAGTGGTCAGGTAAATCTGCCCCATTCCGCCGGAAATCGCTCCGCCATGCGCGAACGACGTGATCGTCGTGCCGCTGTTCCAAAGCTCTTGGCCTGTGGCTCCGTCCAGAGCGTAAACAACTGCTTTGCCGGAACGTGCGGCCCGAACTGCGGCTGTGGTTTTGCCTGAAGAGCGGAACTCTGCGCTGGAAGTGACGAAGACTACGTTGTTGATGATCGTAGGCGTCAGCGGCGAAGTCAGGTCGCGCGAAGCCCAGCCGGGTTGCAACGTCGGTTTGCCGCTTTGCTCAACCAATTTCCATGCGACGACCGCGCCTTTGGTCACGTTGCCGCTGAAACCCGCCGGCAATGCGCCAAAAATCGAAGCCAGAATCCAGCGAGTGCCGTCACGATCCTGCCAGCTTGCCAACGCGCCCGAAGCCAGTTCTTTTCCGGTTGAGGCGGAACTCGATAATGCTCCATCACCGAGGTTCGCGCTGTCCAGCAAATGAATTTTTCCGTCTTTGGTTGCGGCGGCAATCAGAGTTTTGCCCTTGTGATCGAACAGAACTGGCGTCGTGGCAAACTCCTGAGCGCCAGCCGAAAACGAGCCTTTCGGTTTTAACGTTTTGGCTTCCAGTGCAACGATTGAATTTGGCGAATCGCCGCCGCTACCTGTTGCCAGGTAAAGAGTTCCGTCTCCGCCAAAACTGGGGCCGGCAGAACCGACGACACTTCCTTTCCAGCTTGTGACCTGTTTGGAAATCAGGTCGAGCGCCCACACGCCGTTGGCTGTGCCGCCGCAACTGCCAGAAGTCACGACATACGCTACGTGGTCAATGACGATCAAGCCGCTGGCATTAGAATTCGGAGGCAGAAACTTCATCGGAGCTTCGTAATCTGCGCCGTTCGACAAATGCAGCGAATGGAACATTCCGTCGCTGGCAAGGGCGTAAATCAAAAACGGCCCGGCTCCAAGCTGTCCGCCTGGCGGGTTCGCCGGATTGACGCGAGTCGGTTGAGGCAGCATCGCTGAAGCATTGAAATTGCCCTGATTCGGACGAACATTCGCCAGCGTCACTGCTCCCTGGCCGGTTTCGCCAACGGCGCTTTTGGCTGGGTTGCTGCGCCCTCCGGCCATGGCGGCTGTCGGTGAAGGCGGAATTGCCGCCAGCGTCGGTTTGGCAACTGCTGTTGTCATACCGCCGGGGCAAGTCATGGTTCCAGCTTGCGCCGGAGCATTCGACTTCAAATGCTTTTCCCATTCCATTCTTCCCAGGTCGGTATCCAGCGTGAAGATGTTGTCCGAACTGCCGCCGAAAAATCCCAGCATGCGGAAGCCGCGATAGCCAATCAAACGATCAAGCGTCGCCGGAGGCATCAACGAGTTCAACTGATTCGGCGTGTTTTTGACCTTCATCTTCCACAGAAACTGGAAAGCGTTTTTCGGATCGTCTTTCTTTTGCAGGGATTCCTTGGAAATTTTTGCGTCCGCTCTGATCCACGACGAACGCTGTGCGTCGGCGTTATCCGTCACCCAATCCACGTTGCCGCGCTGAGCTTTGGCGGCAACGGTTAAAGCAATGCTGATAACAATAAGGGCAATCAATCGTCTCATTTACTTGCCTCCTTTCGAGTTCGAGGCGGCCTGCTCGGAACCCGCTTTGATTCCGAAACAGTACTGATAACCGTCAAATGTGTTGAGATAAACCTTGCCGTTGGCGACTGATAGTCCACCCCAATGGCTCCATGATGCGATGGCGTCACCGCTGTTCCATAACTCTTTTCCGGTTTGGGCGTCCAGCGCGTAAACCACAGCTTTGGTCGAACCAGCGATGCGATTTTTGGCTTCGTGGTTATAGGCCAGACCGATGTCGTATTTGGCTTGATCGGTGTCTTCGCCACTGCCGTAAGAAAAGACGACTCCGTTGGCAATGACCGGCGGCTCGGCGCGGTTCATATCGCGCGAAATCCACGCCGGTGTCAAAGTGAATTTGCCAGCTTTTTCTTCGACTTTGAAAGCGACGACAGCTCCCATTTTTACCGGGCCGTTTTGTATCGGAGCGGTAAATTTGGAATGTTTGGGTCCCCAGAATGGTGACAACACCCAGCGCGTGCCTTTGCTGTCTTCCCAGGTAGCCAGCGAACCCCAGACTCCGGCTGAAGCGAAATTGACTTCTTCGTTGCAGTAAAGCGGAGTGCGATGCAGCGGGGTTCGATGGTCGTCGCCGCCAATGGAATCCAAATCCATCAGATACATCACACATTCCTTGCCTGCGTCCACCATCAGCTCCTTGCCTTTGTATTTGAAGATCGAAGCCGTGACCTGCATATCCAAATCGCGTTTCCACAACCACTCAGCATTCGAAGGGCCGTAATAATCAACCAGCTTGGCGGCTTTGGTCACGGGGTCTTGTGCGACACCGATGATGCCGTTGCCGTAAATTCCGTTTTCAGGATTCCATGGACCGTCGCCAGTTCCTGTGTACATCACGCCTTTACTGCTGATGGCTCCGCCTGTGCGCCCCCACATGCCTCCGCCTGCGGGCCCCCAGGAACCGACTTTGTCAGTCGCCAGATCGTAAATGTAAACCATGTTCGGGTTGCCGCCGCAGCCTTGCGCCGTGTGAACGTAAATCACGTTGTTTCGCAAATTCAGCGCATAAGGTTTGCCGTTTGGCGGCATGAACTTCGCTGGAGGTTTGATTTCCTTGCCCGTGGCCAAATCTAACCGGCGCAACGTCCCGTCCCAGGCTGCGGCGTAAATGATGTATTTGCCCGGCGTATCGGTCGGCCCTATGACCGGCGTCGCGGTGATGCCTCCGGGGCAAAGAATGCCAGCGCCTCGACCGTTTGGCGGCGGAGTCCAATCGGTCGCAAAGTGATGTTTCCACAGCAGTTCGCCGTTGGCGGCATCCATCGCATACAGATTGTCTGTCACGCCCGTTGCCAGCACGATTTCTTTCGGCCCTTTGTCCGTTGTGACTCGCCCGGCAATCAGCACCGGCAGCAGGTTGTGCATTTGGCGCGGTTCATTGTCGAGTTTGGTTTTCCACAGCAACTTCATGTTTTTGACTGTGGAGGTGGAAAGAATGGTTTCGTTCTTTTGCCAACCAGTGCGTTCTACATCTCCACCGTCGGTCAGCCAGTCGGCAATTTTGCCGCCTTGAGCCAACTGTCGCGGAGTCCACACTGCAACGCTCACAACCAGCAATAACAGCGACGGCCCTAAAACTTTAACAAAACTTCTATATTCCATTGGGAATACTCCCTTCTGATT
>JAGNMH010000382.1 GCA_017991275.1 Acidobacteriota bacterium | reverse complement strand
CGCCTTGATAACTGGAAGGCAGAAAGCCGCTCGACCACAGGCGAGAAAACAGCGGCTGGTCGGTGTTCAGCGCGTGCGCCGTCGAAAGCAGAACGATATAAGCCGGAAGGTTTTGATTTTCGCTGCCCAAACCGTAACTCGCCCACGCGCCGAAACTTGGCCGTCCCGGCTGCTGAAAACCTGTTTGAATGAACGTGATCGCCGGATCGTGATTGATGGCGTCAGTATTCATGGATTTGATGATCGTCAGTTCGTCCACGACTTTGGCGGTGTAAGGCAACAACTCACTGACCCAGGTTCCAGATTTGCCGTGCTGAGCAAATTTGAAAATAGACTTGGCGCAAGGAAACGCGCTCTGGCCGGAAGTCATTCCCGTAATGCGCTGACCTTTGCGAATCGAATCCGGCAACTCAGTTCCGTGCAGCTTTTCCAGCGACGGTTTGTAATCGAAGGTTTCAAGCTGCGAAGGTCCGCCAGATTGATGCAGGAAAATCACTCGCTTCACCTTCGCCGGAAAGTGCGGCAAGCCAACCAGGCCGCCAGTCTTCGGGTCTCGTTCTGCATCAATCGAGCCAAAACCGTCCTGCTTCATCAACGAAGCCAGTGCCGCTATGCCAATGCCTTTTGCGCCCAGCCCAAACAATTGGCGGCGCGTCAGATGTTTTTCAAATTCCTTATTCAAGTTCATTTCGATTGCTCCGTCCACGGTTTCAAATCCCAATAGATTTAATTCATGGGTTCCAGCCAATTTTCTTTTTTGAGTTGAGTGATAGGTAGAAAGTCGCCATCGGTGGTTAGCAACGTAAGGTCGTAACGAATGCCAACCGCTGCAATCAAAGCATCAACCGTTTCAAGCTGTCTTCCTATTAACCATAATGTAATTTGCAGTTCAGCGGCCAGGTCGCCATCAGCATCATCAAGTGAATAGCAGGGCAACCAAACTCTGAGCCTTGCCCATTCTTCCCGATTCTGTTTCGCGCGAGGCAACAAACTGATGCCATACCAAACTTCGCTTAAGACCGGGACACAAATGGCGAAACTATGACCGGCTTGTAGAGCGGTAAAGAACTTATCTCGCATTGGGTGAGTCAGAGTCACCAACGGCGATGCGTGATTGGCGTCCAACAGATAGATAGCCATAAATCACAACTGCCCTTCGGCAATATCATTGGCTCTGGTTATTGCTTTCATTTCAGCTTCAACGGCACCCCAGTTTCGTTGCCATTCTTCTTCATCAAATTTTTCATTTGGGTCTTTCGCGGCAATGCTGGCTGCCAGATATTCAGCCAACCCTTTCCTTTTGGCTTCCCAATTGAATTGATTGGCCGGATTTGGCGGCAAAGATTTTATTCGAGCTATCGTTTCATCCAGTGCCTGCGAAAAAAACTCAGTCTCGTTCGTCCCCACTGCCAACGCTTCATCAATCAATTCGACTGCAACTTCTTCAGCAGGACGTTTACGTGTTTGAGCCTTGGATTTCAGCTTTGCTGCGAGTACGTCCGGTAAGCTTAATGTGATTTCCATCTCGACAAACTCCTTTCTTTAAAAGACGGCTGGCATTTTAGCCCATCGGCTATTCCTTCGTGATGGTTTCGTCCAGATTCAGAATTGCACTCATGACCATTGTCCAGGCAGCCAATTCCGTTTGATCCAGCTTGGTGTCAGCAACCAGCGTCCCGATCTTCAAAAAGTCAGCGGCGGCTTTCTGGTCGGCGCGATAACGAGCGAGTTGTTGCGTCAGCAATTCGCGCAGCACTTTCGTTTCGGCAATCGTAGGTTTACGAGCAGTCGCCCAGCGGAACGCATAAGCAATCTTAGCGTTCACATCCTTGCCGCCTTCCAGCAAAGCCCGCTCGGCCAGTTTGCGCGAAGCTTCGACGTAAGTCGGATCGTTCATCAGCACCAGAGCTTGCAGCGGCGTGTTGGTCGTGGCTCGGCGGGCGGCGCATTTTTCACGGTCGGGCGCGTCGAAGGCAGACATTTGAGCGGGCGGAACCGTGCGTTTCCAGAATGTGTACATCGAACGGCGATAAAGGTCTTTGCCTGTGCTTTGCACGTATGCCTGTTCGGTAAACCCATCGCCAAAAGCCATTTCTTCCCACAAACCGGCGGGGTGATATGGCTTGACGCTTTTGCCTCCGATTCGGTCATCCAGCAATCCGCTGACCGCCAGCGCGTTGTCGCGTACGAGTTCGGCTTGCAAACGATGGCGAGGGCCGCGCGCCAGCAAACGATTTTCAGGGTCTTTTTCGATCAACTGTGGAGTCGCTTTTGATGCTTGGCGATAAGTTGCCGAGGTGACGATTTGCCGCAACATTGCTTTAACATCCCAACCATTGCCGACAAATTCAGTAGCCAGCCAATCCAACAGCTCTGGCTGAATTGGACGTTCACCCTGAACTCCAAAATCTTCAACGGTTTTGACGATGCCGTAACCGAATAACATTTGCCAATAACGATTGACGGCTACACGAGCCGTCAGCGGATGATTGCCATCAACCAGCCATTTGGCCAACGTCAGCCGATTGTTGGCGTCGGCTTTGGGCAGCGGCGGCAAAACAGCCGGAACATTGGCGGACACCTTTTCGGTTTTGTTTCGGTAATCGCCGCGAGCCAGCACGAAGGTGTCGCGCGGTTTGCCAAGTTCCATCATTACCATCACGTTCAAGATGGATTTGTCCACGTCGGCTTTCTGCTTCTTCAAATCTTTCAGTTCTTTGTATTGCCGTTTGATTTGATCCGAAGCAATTTCAGTCAGGAAGTATTCGCGCAATCGTTCGCTTTCTTCTTTTGTGCGTTTGCCACTGATGCCGGAAAGCGTAGTTTGAATCGGATGCCGCACGCCCAACTGTTCGATTTGTTCAGAGGTCAGCGCGCAATCGTACAGCCGCAAATCGTCAATGGCTCCGCTGTAGGCGCGGCCAGTCGCTTTGCTGCCGATAAACAAATAGGCGTCGTTTTTGATCGAACCGGCCAGGCTGTCTTTTTGCGTTTCGACTTCGATGGGTTTGCCGTTGAAAAACACCCTGACGCCAGCGGCTTTCCCCGATCCGTCGTAAGTGATCGCCAGATGCTTCCATTCGTTGTTGTTGAATGAATCTTTGGTGCGAACCTGAATCGCGTCGTTCGGCCAATTGGCAGTCAGGCGAATGGTCAGAGGCGCTCCCCAGCGTTGAATGTCAATCAGGTGCATTTGTTCAAACAACAACTCAAAGCCACGTCTGCTTTGTTCATCGCTGATTTTCTGAAAGGCGTAATTGCCAACTTTACCCAAACCCGGTCGTAACCAGACAGCGAAGCTGAACGCTTGCCGAGTATCGAAACTACCGACATTGCCAAAGCTAAGCTGGGTTTGCCCATCCATCGAAACTGCTCGGCTGACCATTCCTCCGCCGAAAGTGGGATCGCCGTTGATCGTTCTTCCCTGCTGATAGCGTCCTGACGCATCGGCGAGACTGCCATCCAGTTCGTAATGCGCGACGATATTTTTGATCGGAGCAACAGCCGTTTTGCCAAGCAAAGGTTTTTCCCAGGCTTCCTGCAAAGGCGAGATAGTTTTGTCGTCAAGCTTGTCTTCCAAATCGCTGATGGCCTTGGCCAGAGCTTGCTGTTTGGCTTTTTGATCGTCGGTCGGCAAAGGCATAAACGGAATGGCGTTGCCTCGGTTTCCGTCCAGGCCTTTTTCCGGCACGGAATTGAAGAAGGCGTAAAACTGGTAGAACTCTTTTTGAGACAACGGATCAAATTTATGGCTGTGGCAGCGGGCGCATCCCATAGTCAATCCCATCCACGTCGTCGAGGTCGTCTCGACTCGGTCAATCAGATATTCGTTCAGGTACTCTTCGGGAACCGCGCCGCCCTCGAAGTTAATCATGTGGTTGCGGTTGAATCCCGAAGCGATCTTTTGGTCGGTGGTCGCATTCGGCAGCAAATCTCCGGCGAGCTGTTCAATCGTAAATTGATCGAAGCGTTTGTTTTCGTTGTAAGACTTGATGACCCAATCTCGCCACGGCCACATGTCCCGGTGGCTGTCTATGTGATAACCGTGAGTGTCCGCGTATCGCGCCAGATCAAGCCAATGCAAAGCCATCTTTTCGCCATAACGCGGACTGCCGAGCAAACGATCAACGACCTTTTCGTAAGCGTCAGGAGATTTGTCGGCAAGGAAAGCGTCAACTTCGGCTGGCGTGGGCGGCAAGCCGATCAAATCCAGTGAAACCCGGCGAAGCAAAGTTGCGCGGTCGGCTTCGGGCGAAGGCTTCAAGCCTTCTTTTTCCAGCCGCGCCAAAATGAAAGCGTCAATCGGATTTTTGACCCAGGCCTTGTTCGTCACCGCAGGGAGTTCGGGACGTTTGGGAGCGATGAACGACCAGTGCTCATTCCACTGCGCGCCTTCGTCAATCCAGTTTTTAAGCAACTCAACCTGTCTGTCTGTCAGCTTGTGGCCTGAAGCTACGGGTGGCATTACTGAGTTCGGGTCTTTGGAAGTGATGCGTTTTATCAAACGGGATTCGGCGGAATTACCTGCGACGATAATTCCAGCTTTGGCGAAAGCGCCGTCTTTGGTGTCCAGTCGCAATTTGGCTTTGCGTTGCTGTTCGTCCGGGCCGTGGCAGGCAAAACAGGTGTCGGCCAGAATCGGACGAATCTCGCGGTTGAAATCCACGGAACCGGCTTTAGCCTGACTGGAACTGGTTTGAATGCCCGAAACATCGGCAGAAACTCCGGCCAGGAATTGATTCAGGAAAAATGCGGCGAATGTTGCGACTACGGCAAAGAAATAGAACTTCCGCTTCACGTTAAAACCTCCGGCGAAAAATTGCGATTGACGATTGTTGATTGCTCAGATGAATGCAGGTGAACCAACTGGCATTGCCAGCGGACAAAAATATACGCCGAGTCGGGCACATTGGCCAGACTCGGCGTCATGAAATTTGGAGTGCTACGCCTTTGGCGTAGCTTTGGTAGTCCGTTGAAGGCGCGTTCCTCAAACGACTTCCAAAGCGACGCCGGAGCCGTCGCACTCCAAAAAATTATTTGATCGAAAGCGTGACGGTGTTGGCCGCCTTGGTTCCCACAGTCAGCACAACGTTGATTTCACCACGCCCGGCAGTGCTGCGCGGAATGCGAACGTTGGCTTGATCCAGCCCCACGAAATCGCCTTGAGGCCCGGCGTACAGGACTTCGGCGCTGACGCCTCCAATCGTCGCAGTAACTGGTAATCCTGTGTTATTGCGGAACGCGGTTCCGAACAACAGAGCAAACACCTGATCGGTTTCAGGGCCAAGATCAATCGGAACCGGTACCAGCCGGCCAAGACCAGCGTCGAACCTGACTACTGGTTCAAAACTGGTCGAACCGTCGGCTTTGATCCTGAGCGCAGTGGCGGCGGCAATACCAGTCCCGCTGGAATTGGCAGTGAACAACCCCGGAGCCACCGTGACAATATTGATCGTGCCGACGGAAATTGCCCCGTCGCTGCTGGTAATCGTGACTGTTGCCGCTCCGTTGGAAGTGCCAGCCGGAATCAGATAATTGACCTGGGAAGGCGCAACGAAAAACAGCGGAGCCAATCGGCCTACACCATTATTGTCGCGAATCCTGACCGTTGTCCCGACGATGTCGGTGGGCAAAGGAATCGTCGTCGCCACCTGAGTCGCTGTCGCCAGATTCGATCCGAAAGCGGCCACAATTTGTTCGGCGGCCAAATCTCCACTGGCAAAGCTGGCTGCGGAAACGCTGGCGACGGCACGGGCTACGCTGATTGTTCCGGGAGTCCAGGTGACCGGCAAAACGTCTGCGTTGGCGTTGACGACTTCGCGGACGATTGGCTGGTCGCCAAAAACAATCGGGATTGAATTGGTCGTGCCGTTCGCC
>JAGNMH010000381.1 GCA_017991275.1 Acidobacteriota bacterium | reverse complement strand
CGGGCCAAGCGCGTTGACCTGTTCGCGGTAAGCCACGCCCTGAGCTTCACCCATCAAGCGAACCTTTTCGGCTTCGGCCTTGCCGGTTTGCAAAATGTAGTGCGCTTCGCCTTCGCCTTCTGCCCGGCGTTGTTCAGCGCGGCGGCTGGAGATTTCGACGCCGACCGTCGCTTCCATCAAACCCTTTTGGTTGTCGGCATGAGCCTTGGTCTTTTCCAGTTCGATGCGATTGACCTCGGCTTCGCGCTGCGCGTTAAACATCGTCTGGCGTTGTTCGGCCAACACCTTTTCGGTCTGCGTCTTCATCAACTCTTCTGGCAAACGGATGTGGCAGATCAGCACGTTGACCACGTCCACGTGATACTTCAGCAAGTGCGTGCGGACGCGGGCTTCGGCGCGTTCCTGCTCTTCGTGGCGGTTTTGCAGATAAGCCATCGCCGATGATTCGCTGGCCTGATTACGAAAGATCGAATCAATCAGCGGATGCATGACGTTCTGAATCAACCGATCAATCGAACCGATCTTGGCGACCATAAACGGAGCGTCTTCGGGCTTGACGCGGAACACCACGCGAACTTCCAACCGCATTGTGAACCCGTCTTTGGAAATGACCTCGAACGGATCGAACGAACCTTTGACATCTTCCGCCGTCCATTCAACGGTCTGGTTCGTGGTTGTAATCACCACCGGAGTCACCGCCAGCGTGTTGATGTAATACCGGCCTGGGCCGACAACGGCTTCCTGAATTCCGCGAAAACCTTCGGGCACGACATAAGCTTCGTGTGCTCCTTGATCCAGGCGTTCGTCCGCAGGATCGCTCAACTTCAGTTCCTGTTCGATGCGTGCTAGGTCGTCGCCTTTGACGCCGTCCAGTTGGTCAAGGTGAGCCGCCGCCCGCGCCAATTGTTCGCGCTCTTCACGTTCCAGTTTCTCGCGGACTTTTTCGGCCATCGCGCGGCGGATTTCTTCGCCGGGGTCTTTGCCTACGTTTGAAACGATGACGGCGACTTCGCCCGGTTTAACCTCTCTGGCCGAATCGGGAATCACCTTGAACAGCAACGGATTGATGTAATACGTGCCAGGCAGCAGCAGGTCTTTTTGTGGGCCGCGCTGACCGCCGCGCTGAATAAAGGCGTTGCCGTTCTGGAAATTGCCATGAC
Source organism: Acidobacteriota bacterium (assembly GCA_017991275.1). GTDB lineage: Bacteria > Acidobacteriota > Blastocatellia > RBC074 > RBC074 > RBC074. The sequence goes on along the minus strand of JAGNMH010000381.1, from coordinate 4,718 downwards.
CTTCTACCGGAACGGCTACGTAATCGCGCGGGTTGAGCGGCGAACCGTCAAGAGCTTCAACTAAGCCAACCTGGTTTTCGTTGATGATTGCAGCCTCAGCCAGTTGAATCGAAAACAACCCGGGTTTGACCGAATTATCTTCCAACGACATTGAGTTGGTCAGAATGCGGTATGTACCCGGCGTCAGAATGTCCACCTGTGGGCCTTTCTGACCGTTGGCGGCAATGAACTGTTCGGCATTCTGGAAATTGCTGTGACCTTCGACGCTGCGGCCAATCAAACGCCCTTGATCCAGCGAAGCTCCGTCAGCGGCGTTGACCAAACCGACTTTACCTTGTGGAATCATCGTCGCTTTCGCAATCGAGATGCGAAACAGGTACGGATGAATCGGCCACAATCCCGGCGGCAAGGTTCGCATTTGAATGCCTTTGACGCCGCCTTCTTTGATAAAAGCAATCGGGTCTTGGAAGTTGTTGTGCGCGTTCTGGGCGCGGTCGGGCGCGAAGATTCTGCCCGATGGCAACGGTTCGCCGTCAATCGCTTCGACGATCCCCATTTCGTCCGAGCCGATTTCAATCAACGGCACTTTGCTGACCACCTGCTCAAACGGATATTTGATGATGTGCAATCCGGGTTTCAGCACATCGGCCTGAATGCCGACCTCGCCTTCGGTGGCCACCACGCGACCGGGAGGCATTTTGCGACCGATGTAACGACGCTCTTTGATCGCAATTTCTTTTGCGCCGACATTGACCAGAATTTTGCTCAGCACGTACAACACAATCATTACGCAAACAATCGCCGTCACGATCAGAAAGGGCGATTGCAGAAAATCGGAGTTCATATTTGTCCTTTGCAGCTAGCGAAAGAAGGGGGTTGTTAGTTTCAAGCCGACCACCGATTCGCCGCCGCTAGCTGGCGTCGAACATCGGCAATGACTTGTTTGAGAATAAAACCTGAGCCGGAATATCTGACTTCTCCTGACGTCAACCAATAAGCGCATTCGACCGTCGCCAGAAAATCTTTGGCAGAGATTTTTGTTCGCAGGTCTGCGCGCCAGAGCTTGAGAGCTTCATTGATTGTGCGTTTGAAAACTTCAGCATCGTCGGCCAGTGCGGCCAGATAAAGCATGTCCGCCAATGACCGTTGACTGATTGAAGAACTCCAATGGCCAAGCATCATTCCGGCAAATTCACTGCTCGAACGCAGTTCCTGGCTGTCAACTATGTATTCGGCAAGACCGCGCAAAAGCTCTGCATCGCCATTGGCCCGCCTGGCCAATTCGCCCAGAACCTCCGCATAAAACAGCGTGTCGCCCAACTTGCTCGCTTCGTCCAGAACAGTTTCATCACCTTCGGCTGCAAGATTCAGCAGTCGCTGGCGGTGATCTGCGTCACGCAATTTGGCTTCGGCTATGGCCAACTGCCTGGATTCTTCGGCCTGTTGTTCGGCAAATAAACCGTCGAACTGAAAACTGGATAGTCGAGAATATCCGGCTTTGTCCGTCGAAGTACCGGCGGCAACTCGCCAAACCAGAAGTGCCCAGATCAGCAAAAAACAAGGAGTCAGGATGAAGATGATTTCCATAACTTTTCTCCACATACCCAAGCGGGCAAGCTGAAAAACGTTTGGGTAAAATCGGCTAAAACTCTGCGATTTTCCGAAAAGGAGATTTTTGTGGCGGAGCTTTAATCGGTTAGAATCGCAACCGTTCCAAATCTCAACCCAGTTTTTGAAGGAGTAAATACAGTGAGGAATTTTCTGGAAGGCCAAGTGGGCAAAGAAGTAGACGTTCAATGCCATGGGGTCACCCTGAGCGGCAAAGTGATTCGTGTTGAAGGCAACATCCTGCACCTGGAAAAAGACGACGTGATTGCTTACGTCAACATAGAAAAGATCGTCGTAGTTTGGGGATCGCGTGAAAAGAAATTGCAGGCTCCCGGCTTTCTGCCCAAGCCAAAATAATAGAAAAACCAAAGGGGGAAGCGATTTTGGTAAATCGCTTCCCCCTTTGGTTTTCAGTTTTCCCAGAAAATTTATGCTTATTTTCTGGCCACATCCTGATTGATTGGCCAAGACCGATTCTTTGGCAAAGGCACTCGCCGATAACCAATCACCTTGCCACCCCAGTAACCAGAGTAGAAAGAGCGAACGACTCCCTGCGAAGTTGAGGCGTGATAAAACGAATATCCGTCACGCACTATGCCAACGTGGCCCAAGCCTTCAAAAAAGACCAGCGTCCCAAACTCGGTTTCTTCGTCTTTGGTGGCTTCGGGCAAGGATTGCCACAACGCCCGGGCCGAAGTCCGAGTCAGATCAATTCCGGCTTCCTGAAAAACCCGCCAGACAAAACCTGAACAATCGTAACCTCGATCATCAGTTCCGCTGGAGCGATAAGGCGCGCCCAGGCGATCTCTGATGGCCGTGTACATAACCGTTTCAATTTGCACTTTGGCCTCGCGCTCTCGGCGAGACGCGGTTGTTGGGGAATTCAATCTGGAACCCGACCTGCTTGAATTGGGGCTGAAAGAACGGCTGAAATCAGCAGACCGGACGCCATTCAAAGAAAGATCACGTCCTGAAACACGAACGCGGTCTTGCGCCTGAGCGCCCAACCCAACCGAGACCAGCGTCACAAAAACAGTAAACAGACACACTACTAGCCGATATGCTTGTCGCATAACTCGATTACTCCTTAATTGTTTTGAAGTCGAAAGGGGTCGGCTAGATCGGTGAGATGGATTGGCAACGAGCGAACTTTAAGAGGGCGAAAAGACAGCTTTTGTCAGCTAAAAGGGCTTGGTGGTGAAAGGGGTCAGTTAAGAAAGGGGTGCGAGGCGGGCGGATATTAGCGACAAAAGATTAATCTGTCACTAAAAAAATTAGAGTCCGGCAAAAGAAAAGTCGCTATAAGTTTGCCGCCGCCAGAATTCGCAATCATAAACAATTCTGGCGACGTGATTGCAAACCACGTCGCCAGACGATTAACAACATTCTTTCGTTGGTTTATTCGCAAGTCATGGTAGACATTGGCCTTGGAGGTTTGGGCAATGAATCTTCCAACGGCATGGGCGCTCGGCGATAACCTGTTATGCGCGACTGCCAGTATCCAGTCAGGCTGCTAAGCGTAACGCCCTCTGACACAGAAGAGTGATAAAAGGAGTCAGCGTCCCTGACAATGCCTACGTGCCGCAATCCATTGAAAAACACCAGAGTGCCGAACTGGGTCATTTCTTCGGCCGTTGCCTCGGGAAGCTGATCCCACAAAGTACGAGCGGCGACTCGATCAAAGCTGGCTCCGGCATCCTGAAAGACTCGCCAGACCAGACCGGAACAATCGTATCCGCGATCATCAGTTCCGAAAAAGCGGTAGCGTATTCCCAGCCGTTGAGTGATAGCCTGATAAAGCATCGCCGATTTGTCATTGCTTAACAGCAACGGCGGCGGCAACAGATTTGGGTGAAAAGCCGGTAAAACCAGCGAAGTTAGATTTACAAATTTCGTTTTGGGCAACTGGGGCAACTGCAATGCTGATTCTTCGCTTGCCGGACGTTTCATAACGTCCAGATTGACCTGAGCTTTTGCGGTCAACGACACTGTCAAAAACAATGGGGCAAACGACGAAACGCAAAGCAACAGCCTAAAAGCTGTTTTCATAAACTGAATCTCTCCTAAAAGAATTTCGTAGTGCCGTGTTCAGGCAGAAGGTCTTAGGCGACAATGCCAATTCCACCTGAAGCGGTGCTACATGCTTTTCATAGATTCTTGCTTTGCTTAGGGTTACTGTGAAAGTGGCGAAATCTTAACCGCCCAAAACCGATTTGTCACGTCGTCTGAGAATCGGAAAAAACCGAAAACAGGAAAAACACAGATGATCGCACCAGAAATTCTAGAACAACTCAGCGGCATTGTCGGCAACCAGCACGTTTCAACCGCGCAGGACGTTATCGTCGCCAATTCGCAGGACGCATTGAAGCAGGTTTTTTGCGCCGAAGCTGTCGTCTTCCCGCGCACCGCCGAAGAAATTGCGGCAATCATGCGGCTGGCCAACGAACGCCGTTTTTATGTCACCGCGCGCGGCGGCGGAGTCGGTTACACAGGTGGAGCCGTTCCGATTCGCGGCGGAATCGTGCTGGCAACCGAACGGATGAACCAAATTCTGGAAATCAACAAAGCCGATTTGGTTGTCATCGTCGAACCCGCAGTGAAAACTTTTGATCTGGCCACAGCCGTCGAAGCCGAAGGTTTGTTTTACCCGCCAGACCCCTCAAGCTGGAAAGATTCGTTCATCGGCGGAAACATCGCGCTCAACGCTGGCGGCCCGCGCTGCGTGAAATACGGCAACACCAAACAGTTCGTGCTGGGGCTGGATTTCGTCACTCCAACCGGAGAAATCATCAAGGCCGGAACTCGCACTCCTAAAAATGCCACCGGCTTTCATCTGGAAAGTCTGCTGATCGGCAGCGAAGGCATGCTGGGAATCGTCACTCGCTGCATTTTGCGATTGCTGCCGAAACCCGAAGCTCGGCGAACTGCGCTGGCAATTTTTGAATCGGCGCAAGACGCCTGCAACTGCGTAGCGGACTTCACCAGCTCAGGCATCTTACCAGTAGCATTGGAGTTACTGGATCGAACTTCGATCAACGCGATTGAAGATTTCGAGCCGTCGGGCTTGCCTCGTCAGGCAGGAGCTTTGCTGATTATCGAAGTTGATGGAC
>JAGNMH010000380.1 GCA_017991275.1 Acidobacteriota bacterium | reverse complement strand
TATGTCCAAGGTGAACTGGACGGTTTGGAACAATCAGCGCTGACTATTTCCAGACTGGTTGCCAGAACCGACCAGCAAACTCTGTCGCAAACCCTGCTGGTCGAACTCGGCACATACGGGCTGTTCCTGATTCAGGTATTCGACCCAAACGATTCGCTGTTGGCTGAACAGGGCGGCTCCAAATACGAATCGCTCGGTGAACAGTTTGTTTACTTTTGGCAGCGCGCGCGCGAAGCAGCACAGCAAGGCAAAGCTTTTTCTGAAATGGTTTGCGATACGCAACGGAAAATTTATCTTGTGGCCGCCGCGCCCGTGCCGGATTCATTTGGCAGATCGCTGGTCATTGCCGGCCAGGTTTCGCCGGAAATCACCGAACGCATCAACCGCATTGACGATCTGGAAGCGACTTACGCCGCACTGAAACGCGATCAAAACACTTTCAAAAATTCGGCGTTGCTGACTTTGGCGCTGATAACTTTGCTGACCTTGTTTATTTCGTTTTGGCTGGCGCTTTACCTGGCGCGAACAGTCGCCGACCCCGTTCAGCAACTGGCCGAAGCGACCGAGCACGTCAGACAGGGCGATTTGAGCTTTCGTGCCAAAGTCGTCGGCGACGACGAACTGGCGTCTTTGGCTCTGTCTTTTAACGAAATGACTTCGGAACTGGCGGAAAATCGCCAGCGCTTGGAACTGTCAGCCGAAGAGCTTCAGCAAAGCAATTCAGCGCTGGACGAACGGCGCGCTTACATCGAAGCCATTTTGCAAAGCCTGTCCGCCGGAGTCATTTCCCTGGATGAAACCGGCAACGTGACCACGCTAAACGACGCGGCACGTGAACTGCTCAGAATCGGCGATCAAGCCGTCACCGGTGTTGCCCTGGAAGCGTTGCTGCCTGAAGAGCAGCGCGAAGAATTGTGGCGAATGATTCGTCGTGCGGCCCGATTGCGTTCCATCACGCGCGAGGTTCATTTCACGCTGGCCAACAACGCCAAACTGGACGCCGCCGTCACCGTCACCGCTTTGCAAGACCCGCGAGGCGAATCCCGCGGAGCAGTCATCGTCATCGAAGATTTGACCGAATTGATTGAAGCCCAACGCCGCGCCGCCTGGAGCGAAGTCGCCAGACGAATGGCTCATGAAATCAAAAACCCGTTGACACCGATCAAGTTGTCAGCCGAACGTTTGGCAAAAAATCTGCTCACCGAATCGAATGGCTCAACCCTGAACAGCGCCAACTTAATGCCTCGACTTAACGACAGGCAGACCAATTTGGTGCGCGAATGCACAACGATGATTGGCGACGAAGTCGCCACATTGCAGCGAATGGTTGACGAGTTTTCAAACTTTGCGCGATTGCCGAACGCCAAACTGGAATCGGCTTCGCTGAACGAAGTCATCGCCAACGCACTGAAACTTTACGACGAACGTTTGGATGGGATTCGGTTGGAAAAGCATCTGGCTGAAGAACTGCCACCTGTGATGCTGGATGGTGAACAGGTCAAACGGGTTCTGGTCAACCTTATTGATAACGCTGCCGAGGCATTGACGGCTCCGAATTCAACAGACAGCGACCGACGAATCATTGTCACCACGCGCGAAGTCGGCGAACGCGACACAGTCGAATTGATCGTTGCCGACACTGGCCCAGGCATTGCGTCCGCAGACCGCGAGCGAATCTTCGATCCTTACTTTTCGACCAAAAAGCGCGGCACAGGATTGGGATTGGCCATCGTCAGCCGCATCGTCGCCGAACATCAGGGAAGGATTCGCGTTCAGGAAAATCATCCGCGCGGCGTCAGGTTTATTATTGAATTGCCGTCAGTAAGCTAATTTAGCTCGCCTCGTATTCTTCGTCCGTCTGACGCGGTTTGCCGAAAAACCAGACGATGCCAATGCTCAGAAAATAAAGAACAAACATCGGCATGGCAAAAACCATCAGATTGTACGGGTCAGGCGTAGGCGTCAGGACAGCGGCAATAATCAGTATGATGACAATCGCGTAACGCCACGTTTTCATCATCATCCCAGCGGTCAACAATCCAATTCGTCCCAGCAAAAAAGCCAAAGACGGAATCTGAAACACCACCCCCAACCCCAACATAATCATAATAATCAGGTCGAAGTAATCTTCGGCGTTAATCAGCGTTTGGAACTTTCCGGATTGCTGCAATCCCAGCAGATATTCGCAGGCTCTGGGAAAAGCGATTCGGTAAGCGAAGGTAGCTCCACCAATGAAGAAAATCGCGCTCATCAAAATCACCGGCGCTGCGTATCCCTTTTCGTGTTTATACAGACCGGGCGAAATAAAAGCCCAAACCTGATACAGCAAAAAAGGAATCGCCAACGCGATGCCAGTGTAAAGCGCGATGGTCATGTATAGCGTGAAAGCGCCGCCGACTTTGCTGATAACCAGCCCGTTGGTTTCGTCGTAATAAACTGCCGAACCGTCGTCGGCCTGAATGCTGGTAATTGACGAACCAGGAGGCACAACGTTTTTGCCAACCGCCCACGGTTTGACTGTCACCAAATCGGCTTTGCCGTCAGTGGTCACTCTTTTAACTTCGATGGTTGTCCCAAGCGGGATTTTCACTCCGCCAACGGCTGATTCCTGAACAAAAGTGTATTGAGCCGGATCGCCTTCCTTGAACGCCCCCAGATCAGGCTTGCCGTTGACTGACTGGGCAGCGATTCGCATCTTGCGAATCTGAGCGTTAATTGGGATGGACAGGAAATTAAAAATCCGGTCCGACACCAGCCAGCAAAGAATGAATGCGATCATAATCGCCACAACCGAATTCACCAGTCTGCGCCGCAATTCGTCCAGGTGATCCAGAAACGACATTTGCAAGCCTTCTTGCTCTACTTCTTCTTCAACCCCGTTACTCATCTGATTGCTGACTCCTTTGAACCTTAAACAAAAATTGGTTGCCGTCTCAAACGCGACTCGCAAACGCTCGCGGCTGGATGGCAACCAATATCTTGCGGCAACGAACCGCCTTCAAACTGATCTTCAAAGCTTAAATCCAATGTTGCTGCTTCGCGTCGCTGGTTGTTGGAGCATGTGCCCCGGCTGTGGCTGGTTCGACACTTGTTGTTTCCTGCGTCTCAACCGCGTTTGCTTGCTGCGGTTCATTTAACTGAGCAGAACTGTTATCGCCCGATTCATATTCGCCGGAATATGGATTGTAAGTTTCGTTGTAATCGTTTGACGCCGTGGAATCGTGACTTGATGTATTTTCAGTCGTGCTGCCGCGATACTTATCCATTTCAACTTCCTGTTCCCAGGTGCGTTTGAAATCGTCGGATGCCCGGCGAAATTGTGACATCGCCTGGCCAAGCGTTTTGCCAAGTTCAGGCAATTTGCGTGGACCAAAAACAATCAAGGCGACGACCAGAATCAAAATGACTTCAGGCATTCCTAAGCCCATAACTACCTCTTTTCTTTGAGTCGGAAAAATTTTTGAATGGTTTACTGTTTCGATTGCTAACCGGCGCAAACTATAGCGGCCACCGACAAGCCAAGCAAGCGCCCAATTTGGAGTGCTGCGGCTTGGCGCAGCTTTTCTTTCTTTACTCGAAAATCGCAGTTGGCTCGACACTGGCTTGACGCCAAAGCCAAAGCTGCGTCGAGCCGCAGCACTCCATAATTATTCGATCACAACACGTTCGCTGGCCGATCGCCCGAAAGTTTCCGGGTGATACATCTCTTCGGCCTTGGTCGGCGGAACGATGAAATTACCCGGCGTCGTCGCTCGCGCAATGTACGAATAGTTATAAACGCCTTCCCACAACATGGTGGTGAAAGCTTCGACACGTTCATCGCGCATGTTCTGATGCTGGAACCATTGCCACGACCACCACCAACCGCGAGCATTCGCATCCTTGTCATCGCGCGGCAAATTCCCCGTCACAGCCAGCGCCGGGTTTAGGGCTTCAAAGCCCGCCGGCATAGGATCAACCAACGCCACGTGATAGCGCCGAGTCGCCGCGTACATCGTTAAACGAACTCGCACGCGCGCGCCGGCTTTGATGCGCCACGAACCGTCTTCCAATCGGCGAACGTCGTTCGGATCGTCAACGGCTTCGTAACTGCGCGATACGGTGAAACCCGCGTCATAAGGTTTCAATTGCAAACTGGTCGGCGCGTAATTCATCCCGATCCGGTAATACAAACGGCCTGTACCTTCTTTGCTCAAAGCCAGATTCTGGGCTTGCCCCGATGGAAAAGCTGATGACATCAAGTAGCTCATCGGCACGTTGATCTGATTGCTGTCAGTAGTTCTTCCTTTGAATTCATGGCTGCCCGCCAGACCATCGCCCAGCCAGGCGCGCGCGACAAAATTCGGCGTAGCCTTTTCGTAAACCTGAAAGTAACGATCCAGCGCCAGCAAAATAAACGCGCACTCCTGAGTGTTTTCCCAACGGCCTTTGACTCGATTGGCCAGCAAGCCGCGCACGATCTTCGGAATCAAATCGCTCTTCGGATCGTCGCCAATCAAAGCTTCCAAAATGATGCCGTCAGCTCGGCGATTGGAGTGCAACAGCAAGTGCGCGCTGTCCGTGTATGAAGTCGTGAAGTGCGCCGTGCCTGCGGTTTCTTCGGCTCGGTTGTTCAGGTGGCGACGAATGGCTACGACTTCAGCGCCGGAACCGCCTTCGCCCGAAAGCACTGGCAGCAACCAGCCCAGAGCTTCCAGCGGCAGCTTTTCAACTCCACCAGCCTGGACAATCAACGAACGCGCTTTCGCTGCATCACGGTCGCCCATTCGATTGCGAACGTTCAGCGCGTAAGCCGTCAACACTCGGCGAGCTTCAACGCTGTAATAGCCTGGGAATTTGCTTTCGATCTGCTTCAGGTAGCTTTGCGATTTTTGCAGCAGTTCCGGCGGCACGGCGAAGCCTTTTTCTTTTGCTCGCTGCATGGCGTGGGCGGCGTGAATGCTGACGTAAGGCCAGCCTTCTTCACCGCTTCGCCAAAAGCCAAAACCACCATCGCCGTTTTGCAATGTCTTCAGCCGCTCCATATCTCGACCGACCGAAGCAATCAAGGTTTCAGCAGGCGGCAAGCCCTTTGCGTCAAAAGCTCCAAGCACGTCTTTCAACGCAGCGATGGCCAGCACGCGAGACGAAATCTGTTCGGCGCAATCGTAAGGATAATTCGTCAGATAGATCACGGCGTCGGTCAACGCCTGCAACTGCGTCGAAGAAGTCGTGATTTCCAAACCGCCGAATTGCCGGAACGCGTCTGATGGAGCTTTGATCGGTTGAATGATCGCTCCGGCGTCAACTTCGCCATAAGTCGCAAATGCTTCTGTCGTTGCCGGAGTCCACACCGGTAAATTCACTTCCGCCGCGTCAGCCCATTTGCCTGAAGCCACAGCAATCTGAAATCGGGCCGTGCCGGGTTTGCTGGTCGTAGTCGGAAAGCGAACTTCGACTCGATCATTCGCCGGGACAGTTACTCTACGGCCGACGACGTTAAGAGTACCGCCTTTAGGCGGCTGACTCCCATTATTCGACCCTGCCGCCTGAAGACGGGATTCTGAACTTAAAAATGCAGCGTTTGAAGCTCGCACGGCGACATCCACCGTCATCGGATTGTCAGTTTGGTTTTGGACTACGACGGGCAATTCAAACCGGTCGCCGAAGTTCAAAAAGCGCGGAGCCGACGGTCGAGCCATCAACGGCAACCGAGCCGTGATTGCTGATTCGCCGGAACCGAACTGCTTTTCACCGGCTACGGCGACGGCCATCACTCGATAACGAGTCAGGTTGTCCGGCACTTTGACTTTGACCGAAGCGCGTCCGTTGGCGTCAGTCGGCAAATCAGGCGCGAATGTGGCCAGTGCGTTGAAATCAATGCGCGTGCGAATTGGCTT
>JAGNMH010000379.1 GCA_017991275.1 Acidobacteriota bacterium | reverse complement strand
GCGCGAACGTGCCGCCTGGGAGTTTATGAAGTTCGTTATGAGCGCGGACTTTCAAGTGGATTGGGCAATGAACACCGGCTATTTGCCTGTTTCAAAGTCCGCCGCCGCCAGTGAGCGGTATCAGGCGTTTTTGCAGGCGAACCCGTTCATCAAAGCCTACAACGATCAAATGCCCGCTGGTCGCACGCGACCTTCGATCCCGCAATATCCGGCGCTCTCGCAAATGCTGGGCAAATATCTGGAAGCCGCGCTGTACGGCAAACTGTCGTCGAAAGAAGCTTTAGACAGGGCGGCAGAAGAAGTGACTCTGCTACTCAAGAAGGAATAAAGATGCACCGGACAAATGAGGTCTCAATAGTTTTTTTGATTTGCTTGCAGCTATTTGCAGTCTCTTGCTCTAAGCCTGCCGGTTCACTGCCAGAAGAGCTTGCAGCGGCTTGTCCAAGTCCCTCTCCCGTGATTGCGAATGATGGGAAGTTGAAACTATTTATTCCCGATGACGAAGGTTATGGCTGGGTCAAGTACATTTTGGATGAGACAACTAAACAAGCGGCAAAGGCTGGCTTGAGTGATTTGAAAACTGTCGCGCACACGGGCAATGACCTTGAGATACGTTTCTGGTTGGGCAGTATTGATGGGCTTCGAGGAATTATTTTTCAACGCATAAGTGGCCGCTGGGCAGCGACTCAACTTGAATACCTTGATTATCGCGGAATCCTAAATCCCACTCAGCCTTATCCTGAGCCGGACATTGGATGGGATGCATTCTGGGGCAAGTTAGTTAGCGATGGCATCCTTGAACTGCCAGATGGTAGATGTTTCAAAGACTATCATGCGGTAATGGATGGAGTCGGGTTTACTATTGAGCTAAATCTTCAGGGGGCTTACAGGATTTACCACTACTCTAATCCACAAGCCCAAACTGCCGACCGCGGAGTAAAAGATCCACAAGCAATTGAAGCTGCAAGACGGATGTCGGAGATTGCTGGGCAAATCATAGAAATGAGTCTTCCACGAAAACAATGAATAAAGCTGCTGAAGATACGCGAACTGCCTATTTGTTTTTACTGCCAGCCTGCTTGCTGCTCGGCGTATTCGTGCTGTATCCGCTGTTGCAATTGATCTGGGTCAGCCTGAACGAATGGAACATTCTGAAAGACCAGATGACTTTTGTCGGGCTGAAAAACTACCGCGAGATTTGGCGCGAAGACGGTTTTTGGCAAGCCCTGCGGAACACGATTTTTTACGTTGCAGTGACTGTTCCAGTTGGTCTGGCGATTTCGCTGGGGCTGGCGTTGCTGCTCAATGACAAAGTCAAAGGCGTGGGCTTTTTCCGCACGGCAGTATTTACGCCGTTTGTGACTTCGACTGTAGCGGCTGGGATCGTGTTTATCTGGATGCTGGATTTCAATACGGGCTTGGCGAATGCGGCTTTGCGCGCCGTAGGCATTGCGCCGATCAATTGGTTGCAAGACCCGAATTGGGCCATGGTTTCGGTGATTGCGATGACGCTGTGGAAGCAGGCGGGTTACAACATGATTTTGTTTCTGGCCGGGCTGCAAGGCATACCGGAAATGTATTACGAAGCGGCGGCGATTGATGGGGCCAGGCGCGGTTGGCAAACCTTTCGTTACATCACCTGGCCGCTGCTGTGGCCGACGACGTTTTTTGTGCTGGTGATTTCCGTCATCTTTGCGTTTCGGTCGTTTGAGCAGATGTTCGTCATGACCAAAGGCGGGCCGGTCGGCTCGACGACGACGCTGGTTTATTACATTTTTGATAAGGCTTTCAAGTTGGGGGATATGGGACAGGCGGCTGCGGTTTCGACGCTGATGGTTTTAATTGTTTTGGCGATTACTTGGTTGCAGTTTCGTGGGCAAAAAGCTGAAGAGGTTTGAGGGGACAGGAGTTAGGTTGCAGGTTTCAGAGACCAGGGTTTCAAAATGTCACTTCGTTCAAAAAACATTTTTCGTTACTGTGTAATTGTCGTTGTTGCGTTGTTGTTTGCATTGCCGTTGATTGCGATGTTGACGACTTCGTTGCGTGATCCGGCCAAAGCCGCTGCCGGGTTTTCGCTGCTGCCCGATGGCTTTCATTGGCAAAACTATCTTGAAGCCTGGCGCGCAACGAACTTTCCACGGCAGTTTGTAAATTCGATGGTGATGGCCTTGGGAGTGACGGCGGGGCAGATACTGACTTCATTGATGGCAGGGTACGCTTTTGCTCGGATGGAGTTTTTTGGAAAGAAGCCTTTGTTTGTCGCTTTGCTGGCGACATTAATTATTCCGTTTCAGATTCTGGTCATTCCGGTCTTCATCATTCTGGTCAAACTGTCGTGGATCAATTCTTACTGGGCGTTGATTGTGCCGTCGTTGGCGAATGCCTTCGGCATTTTTCTTTTCACGCAATTCTTCAAAACCATTCCTTACGAACTGGAAGAAGCGGCTTACATTGACGGAGCCAGCCGCTGGACGGTGCTTTGGAAAATCCTGGTTCCACTGGCCAAGCCAGCCATTACAACTCTTTTTCTGTTCACCTTTGTTGCTGAATGGAACGACCTGTTCAAGCCGCTGGTGTTTACCAGCACGCGCAGCATGCGGACGGTGCAATTGGGGCTGACGGTTTTTCAGGAGCAGTTCAAGGTGGAGTATGCGCTGCTGATGGCGGCAGTTGTTTTCGTCACTTTGCCCAGCGTGTTGCTTTTCTTTCTCGGCCAAAAACAGTTCATCAAAGGCATTGCAACTTCTGGACTGAAGTAGCTCAGGCTTTAGTCCGAATGCTATGCTGCCTGCCTGAATCGCAAAATCAATTTACAAACTAAAGAGAACGGAGAAGAGGTTATGAAGTCCAGAGGGAGAGCCTTGCGGCTTTTTTGCCTACTGTTTATTTGTACCGCGTTTCTGATTTCAGCTTTTGGGCAAGCTGTGTACGGCAACCTGTTCGGAACGATCACAGACGCGCGAGGTTCGGTGGTGGCCGACGCCGACGTGACGATTACAAACGTGGCGACGGGCATCAGCGAAGTGGCGAAGACGAATGATTTGGGGCGTTTTACCCAAACCCGACTAATCTCCGGCGCGTACCGAATTCGAGTTGAAGCTAAAGGATTCAAAACGGCGTTGATTGCTTCAACCATCGTCAGCGTTGACGCAGCCACGGAAATCAACCTGGCTTTGCAACCCGGAGAGGTTTCCGACGAGATCAATGTTTCCGCTGAAGCTCCGCTGTTGAAAACTGACCGTGCGGACGTTTCCGTGACTTTGGAAACTCGCCAGATTACCGACCTGCCAATTCTGGATCGCAACTTCACGAAATACATTTTGCTGACACCGGGCGCCCAGCAGTTGCAATGGCAGCAATCGTCCGCCGAAAACCCGCAAGGTTCGGTGCAGACGATGCTTAACGGCCAACATTTCAGCGGCACGGGTTATCAACTGGACGGGACCGAAAACCGCGATCCGATTCTGGGTTTGATCGTCATTAATCCGAACTTTGAAGCCATAGGTGAAGCCAAAATCACTTCGCAAAATTACGACGCCGAATTTGGGCAGGCCATTGCCGGAGCCGTTTCGGTTTCGACCCGGTCAGGCACGAATGCTCTGCACGGAGCAGCGTATTTGTTTCGGCAGAACGATCAGTTTCAAGCTCGCAATCCGCTGTTTCAGTTTCAGCGCGATCCGCTGACGGGCAAGTTCATTCCAGACACTTTGCGAAACCAATTCGGTGGAGCCATCGGCGGCCCGGTTATCAAAAACAGAGTTTTCTTTTTTGGCGATTACGACGGTTTGCGAAGCCGCGTTGGTGGAACGCGATTGCTGACTGTTCCGACGGCTGCGGCTCGGCAAGGCGATTTGAGCGCTTACGGCATCAATATTTTTGACCCGGCGACGACTGGCACTGACGCTGGCGGCAATCTGGTCGCGCGCGATCAGTTTGCCGGAAACAAAGTCCCGGCGAACCGACTGTCGCCGCAAGCCTTGAACATTCTGAAGCTGATTCCATTGCCGAATGTAGCCAACGCTCCGGCAAACGGCACGCTGGATAACTTCATTGCGTCGGGCAGCGAAGGCTTCGACAAAGACAGTTTCGACGTTCGCGTGGATGTGAAAGCCAGCGAGCGACTGAATATGTTTGGCCGCTACAGCTTCGCGGATTTTTCGATCAACGGGCCGACGGCGTTTGGCGATGCGGGAGGTATGGAACTGGTTTCGCTCGGCGGTTTTTCAAAAGTTCGCAATCAAAGTGTCGCTTACGGATTCGATTACACCTGGAATGCTTCGCTGGTAACGGATGTTCGGTTTGGCTTTTTCCGTTACAAGGTCAACGTGCTGCCGGGCGATTTCGGCAAAAACACTTCCACCGATGTGGGCGTGCCGGGACTGAACCTGGACAAATTCAGTTCAGGTTTGTTCGCCGGTTTTGTGATTGATCCGCGCAGGCAAAATTCGACTGGCGGGTTTGGCTTTGGTTCTGACGAACTGCGAAAGGGCTTCAATTTCGGTTACGGCCAGTTCGTCAATCGTTGCGGATGCCCGTTGGATCAGGACGAAAATCAGTTCCAGTTGGTCAGTAACACGACGAAAAGTTTCGACAATCACCTGATCAAATTTGGCGTAGATGTTCGCAGAGCCTTCAATTTGCGCGTTCCCTCTGACTTGCATCGTTCGGGCGAACTGACCTTCGACACTGGGCGGACTCGCGGAGTGACGGGAGGCGGGCTTGGTTTAGCGACGTTTCTGCTGGGCGATGTCAGCAGCTTTGGGCGGTACATCAGCACGAACACCGACGCGCGCGAACGCCAGTGGCGTCATTTTTACTACGGTCAGGACACCTGGCGAGCGATGCCAAAACTGACGATCAATTACGGGTTGAGGCTGGATGTCATCAATCCGCAAACGGTCAACCAGTCTGGCAACGGAGGCTTTCTTGATCTGGCAACCGGCGAAATCAAAGTCGCTGGAGTAGGCGGAACTCCGTTGAATGGCGGAGTGGAAAACAGTTTGAACCCGGCTCCGCGTTTGAGCCTGGCTTACAAAGCAACGGATAAGTTGGTTGTTCGTGCCGGTTACGGGCGCAGTTTCGACATTGGAGTTTTCGGCTCACTGTTCGGTCACACTGTGACTCAGAACTTGCCTGTGCTGGCGGTTCAGAGGATCAACGCCCCATCAAACTTTGACAGAGTTTTCACCCTAGCATCGGGGCCTCCGGCTTTTACAGCCTTTTACGGCTTGAATGCGACGCCGAAAAACGGTGGCAAGCCAAATACTTCGCTGCCAGCCAACGGCAAATTCTTTTTGCCCGACGGAGTATTTGCGCGAGCGATTCCTGACAAACAGCAATTGCCTACGCTGGATGCGTGGAACTTCACAGCTCAATACCAACTGAGACCGAGCGTTGTGGTCGAAGCAGCTTATGTCGGCAACAAAGGAACTCATGTTTTTGCCGGAGACGGGCCGCAGTTTGATGCCAATCAACCGACGTTGGCGGGATTTGGCGGCTTGTCGCGTGATCAACGCCGCCCGCTGTTCAATAAGTTCGGCTGGAGCCAGCAGATTGATTTGTTCTGCAACTGCGCCGATAACCGCTACGATTCGGGTCAGTTCAAATTGACCAAACGCTTTGCTGAAAGCAGTTTTGGAGGTCAGGCCATTTTGCTGCATTACACCGTGCAACGGTCGCTGCAGGATGCGCAGGATTATTTCATTCACGACGCCGCGCTCAATCGTGGCCCGGCGGATTGGGATCGCAAGCATAACTTTGTCTTTTCGCATGTTTGGGAATTGCCGATTGGAAAAGGGAAGTCGCTGTTGGGCGGAGTTTCGCGCTCGATGGATTGGCTGGTTGGAGGTTGGCAGATCAACTCGAATACTTTTGTGCAAAG
>JAGNMH010000378.1 GCA_017991275.1 Acidobacteriota bacterium | reverse complement strand
GTCATGAACGGCCACGCCAGCGATTTGCGTGCGGGTCTGCCCTGGCAAATGGTCGAAATCCACGAACCTGTCAGGCTGTTGCTGATTGTCGAAAATACTCCTGAAAAGCTGATGGAAGCTGTCCGGCGCAGTTCGCTGGTGCTGGAGTTGGTCGAAAATCGCTGGATTCGTCTGGCGGCGATGCATCCCGCCGATGGAAGCATTCATGTTTATCGCGGCGGAGTTTTTGAACCTTTGAGCGAAACGGTCAAATTGCCGGAAACGGTTTCGTCCGCGAATTGGTTTGGCGGCAAATTGGAGCATTTACCGATTGCGCGAATCACGGCAACCGCTGCTCACGCCGGCAGCGTCTGTTGAGAAATGTCAGCTATGAATGAACGCATCTTACTTGGTTTGCTGATTCTGCTGCCTGGCAGTTTATCCGCAGTGTTGGGTTTTGGCTGGCTGCTCGGCTGGAAAATGCGCGAACGGCTTGTCGCCCGTTTGACGACGATCTGTTACAGCCTGGTGCTGTTGATCGTTGCCGCGATGTGGTGGGAATTGCTCTCTGGCGGCAAAACTCAGTTGAGCGCCGTTTATGGCGACTGGTTTCACGTCGGCCATTACCATTTTCCGCTGGCTTTGTGGGTTGATTATATTTCGTTGCCTTTGCTGACTTTGAGCGCATTGTTGACCGTTCTGGTTTCAGCTTTTTCGCGGCGTTACATTCACAGGGATGAAGGGTTTTTCCGATTCTTTATCCTGTTGAATTTGTTCGGCGCAGGCATTCTGCTGTTCTTCGCTGCTGGTTCATTCGACCTGATGATCGGCGGTTGGGAAGTTGTCGGGATAACTTCGATTTTGTTGATTGCCTTTTTTCAGTATCGCAATGATCCGATTAACAACGCGATCAGGGTCATTGCCACTTATCGAGCCTGCGACGTAGGGCTTTTGACGGGCGTAGTGCTGATGCACATTTTCGTCGGTACTTCTGAGTTCACGGAAATCCTGCCAAACCAGCTTCAAGCTCACACGCCGCTGTTGGGAAGTTCAGCCACGATCACGGCGTTTTTGCTGTTGCTGGCTGCGATGGGAAAAGCCGCGCAGGTTCCATTTTCGGGCTGGTTGCCGCGTGCGATGGAGGGACCTACGCCGTCGAGCGCGATTTTTTACGGCGCGCTTTCGGTTCACGCCGGAGCTTATTTGCTATTGCGCGCTCAGCCCATAATTGCGGCTTCGTCGTTTGTGTCTGAAGCGATCATTTTAATTGGTTTGCTGACCGCGCTACACGGAACGTTTGTCGGGCGAGCTTGCGCCGATGCCAAAACTTCGCTGGCTTATGCCGCGATGGCGCAACTGGGAATCATCTTCATCGAAATCGGTTTCGGCTGGCGGCAACTGGCGCTGTGGCATATCACAGGTCATGCGCTGGTTCGCACGCTGCAATTTTTGCGAGCGCCTTCGATGCTGCACGATCACCACAGAGTTCACGCCGCCGCTGGCGGCCACCTGGGCGTGACCGGTGTTCATTTCGAAGCGTTGTTGCCGCAATCGTTTCAAAGCTGGCTTTATCGGCTGGCGCTGGATCGCGGGCACCACGACACTTTCCTGGATCGTTTTGTTGTTGGGCCTGTGCTGCAAATTGCCGGCATAATGCAGCGGTTTGAAGCGAAATGGATCGAGTATTTTGGCGGAGCAGGTATTCACCACTCTCTACCATTGGCCAGCAAGGCAGGTTTGACCTCAAGGCAATCGCCGCTTTGGCGCAACACGGAGGGAGCGGATGTCTAATCACTTACTCTTTCTTTTGCTGAATTTCGGCATATTTGCACCGCTCCTTTTTTCGTTCGTTATCTGGAAGATGACCTCGCCGGAGCAGGCGCGCCGCAATTCCGTGTTGATCTTGTCGCTAAGTTTTCTTGCCTTGCTTTGTAACAGTTTCACCGTTGCAAACGCGCCTGATAGCCGTCTGGCCGAACCATTTGAGCAATGGTTTTTGGTTGATGCGCTGAACGCGATTCCGTTGTCGCTGTTTGCAGCGCTTAGTTTGGGGATTGTGTTGCTGGCTCCGAAACACAAGCTGACGCCGCAATGGTTGGCGGGTATTTTGTGGTTAAGTGCGACGACCTGCACGACTTACGCGGCCAACAATCTGGTGATTTTTGTTTTGGGCTGGGCGGCTTCGCTGGCTCCGTTTTGGATAAGGCGAGCTTTTGCGTTGCCTGATCCACAGGCCAATTCCGTGATCGGTGGAAATGTCAGCGGCGGCGCATCCCGTGACAAAACGATTCCTGTTTTTTCCAAAAACGTGCTGGCGCTGAGCGTGGTCAGTTTATGTTTCGGAGTTGGATTGCTGGTTTACTCCGCGCCGGAAGCAAGTTGGCGTCAGGCATTAGGTCTGACGCTGGCTCGCACCGGGGATTCAACACTCCTGTTCGCCGCCTTTGCTTTTTTGATGGGAGCGGTCATTTTGCGAAAAGGATTGTTCCCGGCGCATTCGTGGGTGGTGACTGCGTTTGAACGCGGCCCTTTGTTGCCGCTGATTTTGCTGGTGAATGGGCATCTGGGAGCTTTTCTGGTTGCGCGCGTAGTTTTGCCGCTGCTGCCTGACGAATCTCATGACGCCTGGCCTGTATTAAGCGCGTTGAGTTTGTTGACTGCGGTTTACGTCGCGCTGGTCGGATTGGTTGAACGCAAACCCCGCCGTTTGTTCGCTCTGGTAGCCATCAGCCAATCGGCATTTTTATTGGCGGGACTGCAAAGCTTCAATCCGATTGGAGTCGCCGGAGCTTTGGTGCTTTGGCAGGTCGTCGCAGTTTCATCAACTATGCTGGCTTCGGTTTACGCCGGGCTGGAAGCTCGACTTGGGACTGCGCTGGAAAAAGACGGCTTTCTGGGATTGGCCGTCGGAGCGCCGCGCCTGGCAGTTTTTTTCGCTGTCGGAGGTTTGGCGCTTGTTGGGTTGCCGCTAACGCTTGGATTTCCCGCCGAAGATTTGTTGTTGCAAGGGACACTGGCCACCAATCCTTATCTTGGAGTCGTGCTGCCGGTTGTCACCGCCATCAACGCTTTCAGCCTGATACGCCTGTTTGCTCGATTGTTTTTGGGAAAGCCGTTGTCGGCTGCCCACGACATTGCCGATGCTTTGCCGCGCGAACGCTGGGTGCTGGTCGCCGCCCTGCTGTTTTTGGTGTTGGGTGGTTTGTTCCCGGCTCAGCCTATGCGCCTGCCTTCCCTGGCGGCTGAGCGTTTGATGAAGTCAATTCCCGGTTTACTCCATACGGCGCAGCTACCATGAAAGCCTGTAAAGCATAGTCGAGTTGAGTTTTCAAAAATCAAAAAGCCGCTCCTTTCCAGGTGCGGCTTTTTGATTTGGGTTCTTTCCTGTCGCTCGCAATTCACCTGATGTCGATTCGCACCACGTTGCTCATCGCGTTGTCGGCGGTCAACACCAAATCAATCTCGCCGCCGCGTCCGGTCAGGCTCGGGATCAATCGAATGTTGACCTGATCCAGCCCTACGAAATCGCCCTGCAAATCAGCGTAACTCTCCTGAGCTGTCAGTGTTGCTGATAAATGAATGAGAATGTAATAGAACGGACACAAACTCACGTTTTTTACGAGTATTGTGGCTGGCAAATTCCGGCAGCGTCATGCAGAATGAAACTTACTTGATCGGCAGTTCGTTTGCGGCATTTGAGTCAAATTTATGATTGGCGAAACCATCTCACACTATCGAATCGTTGAGCGTCTGGGTGCAGGCGGAATGGGCGAAGTTTATAAAGCCGAAGACACCCGGCTGCACCGCCATGTCGCGTTGAAACTGATGCTGGATCAGAACAGCCATGACAACGAACAGCGCAAACAAACTCGTGCCCGGTTTTTGCGAGAAGCCCAGGCCGCTTCGGCGTTGAACCATCCGAACATTGCCACCATTTACGAGATTGATGAATTTACCCGCGATGGCCAAATATACAGCTTCATCGCCATGGAGTTCGTACCCGGTCATACATTGAAACAGGGAGCGCAGAATCTTTCGCTGCCCGAAACGCTGGAAGTCGTTTCGCAAATTGCGGACGCGCTGGCTGAAGCTCATGACCGTGGAATCGTTCACCGCGACATAAAACCTTCGAATGTCATTCTGGGCGAACATCATCGTATCAAGCTGCTGGATTTTGGCGTTGCCAAATACAACCCGCTAACCTCGGCAGGCTCCATGCTTGGAGACGATTCAGACACGGCCAGTTTGCTTCAAACAGAGGTGTTGAAAACTCAGCCGGGAACGGTGCTTGGAACTTACGCCTACATGTCGCCTGAACAGGCTTTGGGCAAAGACGTAGACGGACGCAGCGATATGTTTTCGCTGGGAGTGATGTTTTACGAACTGCTGGCCAAACGATTGCCGTTTACCGGAAACTCAATGCCAGCAACGATAGACGCCATTCTGCACGCCGACCCGTCGCCGGTCAGCGATTTCAACCATCACATCACAGCCGATCTGGAACGAATCATTCACTGGATGCTGGAAAAAGACCCCTCGCGGCGTTACCGGACGATGCGTCATTTGATGGATGACCTGGGAGCGGTCAAGCAAGGTTTGCCGTTGCCGACTTATTCATACGAAACCAACGTTGGGTACGCGACTCAATCGTTGCCTGTGCAAGCGTCAGGTACTCGTTCTGTCGGCCATCGCGCAGGCAAGAGCATAGCTGTGATGAGTTTTGGCAACGTTACTCAAAATCCGGCGGACGATTGGCTGGGCAGCGGCATTGCTGAAACCGTAACCGCCGACTTGAAAAAGATCGAAGGCATATCGGTCATCGGGCGCGAACGTGTTTATGAAACTTTACGCCGTATGGGGGTGGATACTGACGATGAGGTTGACACGACGATGGCTACCAGCCTGGGCAGGGAAGTCGGCGCCCGATGGATTTTGACTGGCGGTTATCAAAAGATCGGTGAGATGTTGCGAATCACCGCGCGTGTCGTTGAAGTCGAAAACGGCGAGGTCATCCGCACCGTCAAAATTGACGGGAAGATGGAAGATATTTTTAAGCTTCAGGACAAAATCGTTTACGAACTGTCGCAGGGGATGGATTTGAGCTTGAAGAGCGGCGAAGTCGAAGAGATTGAACAGAAAGACACAGATGTGCTGGAAGCTTATGAAGCTTACAGCAAAGCCGAAGCGAAATTGATGATTGGCAGTCGTGAGGCTCTGGAAGAAGCCATAGTTCTGTTAAAACATGCCATCGCGCTTGACCCGAAATACGCACGCGCAGTTGCCGGACTCGGATATGCTTATTCGTTGAAAGGGCAGTTTTTGACTCAACCGGAATTTTATGAGGACGCTGTAGAGTTGTTTCAACAAGCCATAGAAATGCAACCGATGATGTCCGATGCTTACGGTGGTTTGGGAATGACCTTCATTTCGATGGGACGCGAAGACGATGCCATCGGAGCCTTGCGCCGGGCTTTATCTTTCGCTCCGCAGGATGCGCGGGTTCACAGCGCCTTGGGCCGCGCGCTGGCCATCGGAAAAGGAAAATTTCGTGAAGCCATCGTCGAATACGAGCAAGCCTTGTCATTGAACCCGATGGCCGGTTGGGCGGCGCAACAAATTGCGCTGTGCTGTGCTTATCTGGGCGATTACGAACGTGGCGAAGAAGCTGCTCGCGCAGCGGTCAAAGCTCAACAGGAATACATCTCAGGCCAACTGGGAGTGCAAATTATCGGTTCTTACAGCCGTCTGGCTCACCTGCACATTCTGCAAGGCCGGTACGATGACGCCATCGCCGAGTGTTATCAGGAAATCGTTTTCCTGCGAAGCTCTCCGCACGGGCTGAAAGAGCGCGCGATGATCGAAGTGAATCAAAAACTGGTCAGCGCCTATGTGCGGCAGGGCAATCT